>JBFHUP010000090.1:0-6847 GCA_041589975.1 Sulfurimonadaceae bacterium
AAAGGCTTAAGTATGAAGCCTGAGGGGGTGGGTGTGGTAATCTCTCCTTGGAACTTTCCTATTGCCATTGCATGCGGTGGAATTGCTGCTGCTTTGGCTGCCGGAAATACGGTCATCTTTAAGCCCTCATCGGATGCGGTGTTGTGCGGTTATATGCTCTGCCAATGTTTTTGGGAAGCGGGTGTGAGTCAAAATACACTGCAGTTTGCCCCATCTGATGGCAGTGTGGCAGGAGAGCACCTTGTAGGCGATTGGGGTGTTGATTTTGTTATCTTTACCGGTTCTGAGGGTACGGCTCATGAGATCTTAAAACGTAGACCCGATATTTTATTATGTGCAGAAACCGGGGGTAAGGATGCTACGATTGTAACTGCTATGGCCGATAGGGATCAGGCGATTAAAAATGTGGTCGCATCTGCTTTTAACAACTCGGGTCAAAAGTGTTCGGCTACTTCCTTACTGGTGCTGGAACGTGAACTCTTTGAGGATGAAGATTTTAAAAAGACGTTGGTTGATGCTGCTGCTTCTTTAGAGGTAGGTTCTGCATGGGATCTGCAAAACCGTGTCGCTGCTCTTATTCAGCCGGCCAAAGGAAAATTGCAGCATGCTTTAGAGCATCTCGAAGAGCATGAAACATGGGCTTTGGCTCCTATTTATGCCGATCATGATAACCCTTATATGCTCAAACCCTCCATTCGCTGGGGTACGCAAAAGGGTGACTTTTGTCATGCAAAAGAGCTGTTTGGACCGGTGCTTTCAGTGATGTGTGCCGAAAATCTGCAAGAGGCTATTGATCTGGTTAATGCAACAGGTTATGGTTTGACATCGGGCTTAGAGAGTTTAGATGAACGGGAACAAGAGATCTGGAAAGAAAAAATCATCGCAGGTAATCTATATATCAATCGTGTCACAACAGGAGCCATCGTGCGGCGTCAACCCTTTGGAGGGATGCGAAACTCTTCTGTGGGTGCGGGCATTAAAGCAGGCGGGGTCAATTATGTAACGCAATTTATGTATATGCAGTATGAGGCTCCTGTTAATGAAGCCGTAGCTATCCACCCCTATTATGAACGTATCAAATCGATGCAAATCGATGCTGATGCACTCAAACCGCATCATGAAAAGGCATTGGGTATGGTGGATCACTTTGCTTATTGGATGAAAGCGGAGTTTTTTAAAGAGCATGACGAGAGTCAGATTCGCGGAGAATCCAATCTGTTTACCTATCGTCCTGTAGCATCTTTACTGCTTCGATTGGAAGCGGAAGATCTACTTGAAGAGATGCTGTGCTCTATTGCTGCGGCTAAGATGGCAAAAATTAGGCTGCATCTATCTATCTCACCGCAGCAAACAGCCAATCTAGAGTGCATCCAAAACAATGCCAAGTTGATACTTGATCGGCATGACCGCATGGTTATCGAAGATGAAAATCAGCTTATAGCATCTATAAGAGGGGTGCAAAGAGTACGATTTTTACGACCTGAATATGTGACAGAAGCTATGTATGAGAGTGTGGCGTCAAGCTCTATTCATATCGCAGCTCAACCCTTTATCGCCTGCGGCCGTTTGGAGATTTTGCACTATTTTATGGAACAAACGATCTCCAATGCCTATCACCGCTATGGAAACCTAGGTCTGAGAGGGCTTAAAGTCAAGGAGGAGTAGTATGGATTTACCGGTTATTATATCTTTTGTCACCTATATGCTGGTTATGGTCGCCATTGGGTTATATTTTTATTTTCGAAATGAAAACCTAAGTGACTATGTACTGGGAGGCAGGGGCCTGGGACCGGGTGTGACAGCACTGAGTGCCGGAGCTTCAGATATGAGCGGCTGGCTTTTATTGGGCTTGCCGGGTATGATGTACAGCGAGGGGATTGTTGGTAGTTGGATTGCTGTGGGTCTGATTGCGGGGGCTTATATCAATTGGCACTATGTGGCTAGACCTTTGCGTATCTTTACGCAGCGTTTGAATGACGCCATAACGATACCGGATTATTTTTCCAACCGTTTTGAGGATCATAACCATACGCTTAGGGTGGTGACGGCTGTTGTGATTTTGCTTTTTTATACGCTTTATACCTCTTCCGGATTGGTTGGCGGAGCCAAACTGTTTGAAGCAACCTTTGCTATGAATTACGATACGGCTTTAATGGTGGGAAGCCTTATTATCGTTTCGTATACCTTCTTGGGCGGTTACAATGCGGTATCATGGACCGACTTTATTCAGGGTATTTTGATGATGCTTGCCCTTATTGTGACACCGATGGTTGTTATCTATCATATAGGCGGTATCGGTGCGAGTTTGGATCTTATTGATGCAGTGGATCCCAATAAGTTGGATATTGTCTCAGGCACCTCACTCATTGGCGTGTTATCCTTGTTAGCATGGGGTTTGGGTTATTTTGGGCAGCCTCATATCTTGGTCAGGTTTATGTCGATTCGCCATGAAGATGAAATGAGTAAAGCAAAAACGATCGGTATGAGCTGGATGGTGCTTTCTATTATAGGCTCTTTAAGCGTAGGGTTTTTTGGGTTTGCTTATGTGGTTGCTGAGGGTATTAATTTGCACGATAGTGAAAAGATCTTTATAACCCTCTCCCAGCTGCTTTTTAATCCTTGGATTGCAGGATTTTTATTGGCCGCTATTTTGGCTGCGATTATGAGTACGATTGATTCACAGCTTTTAGTCTCATCCTCAGTTTTGACTCAAGATATCTATCATGCTTTGTTACGCAAAAAGGCAAGTCCGAAGGAGTTAATCTGGGTAGGACGTCTAACAGTTATTATGATTGCCCTGATTGCTTGGTACCTTTCACAAGATAGAGACTCCAGTGTCTTAAAATTGGTGGCTTATGCTTGGGCAGGATTTGGGGCGGCGTTCGGTCCATTGGTCATTCTTTCACTGTATAAACGTGATATGAGTAAACATGCCGCCTTAGCCGGAATGGTTGTCGGAGCAGCCACGGTAATAGTATGGAAGCAGCTTGAAGGGGGAATTTTTGATCTGTATGAATTGCTTCCTGCATTTATCGCTTCGTGGGTCACGATAGTTGTTTTTGGTACAATACCGTTTCAACGTCCTTTAAAAAGTATGAATTTATTTGACGAAGTACACGACCATACCCCAAAACAAACGAATGAAAAAGAGAGATAATAATGAAACGACTGGTAATTAAAGTAGGGAGTTCCGTACTGACTGATCAAAATGATATCGCTAAAGAACGGATGCTTAATCTGGTACAACTAATTGCAACATTGAAGCAAAATTATGATGTCGTACTGGTCACTTCGGGTGCTGTGGCAGCTGGTTATTTTGCTTTAAAGATGGATAAAAGAAAACAGATCGGTAAAAAGTCTTTGGCCGCAGCCGGTCAGCCGATTTTGATGTCTGCGTATAAAAAGATGTTCGATATTTATGATATCGATACGGCTCAGATCCTCTTAACAGAAGATGATTTTGACTCGACCAAGCGTACAACCATGTTTAAAGATATTATTGATGCCTTGCTGGAAAATGATATTCTTCCTATTGTGAATGAAAATGATATTACCTCTACGCCTGAACAGCTTTTTGGAGATAATGATCAGCTATCAGCCAATGTAACACATGCCATTGATTCTGAGATGTTGGTGATTTTAAGTGACATTGATGGCTATTATGACAAAAACCCTAAAAAAGAGAAGGATGCTAAGCTCTATAAAGTGATGCATAAACTGACAAGTCAAATGCTTGATGATGAGATGACACCTAACAGTGAATTTGCCACAGGCGGTATCGTAACCAAGCTTAAAGCAGCTGATTATCTTATCCGTCGGGGCAGAAAGATGTTCTTATGTAATGGGTTTGATCTTGCTGCAGCCGAATCGATGTTGCTTGAAAAGAACCAAACCCTGGGAACCCTATTTGAATCTAAAAAATAGGCGGTATGAATTTTATAGAGATTAAGGATGGAAACGCTTTTGAGCTTACCATCTATAAGCAGCTTCGGGATAATGCCTTTAGTGAAGACAACAGCTTTATAGCCGACTCTCCCAAGGTGGTCAATCTGCTTTTGCAAACCGATATAGAGGTTAAAAGTCTATTGGCGACGCAAGAATATTATGCATCCCATCAAGAACTTGTAGCCTCAAAAAATATCCCTCAGCTTTTTGTCGCTACCAAAGAGGTGATGCAAAGTATCGTAGGGCATAAGATCCATCACAACTGTATGATGCACGGTATCAGACCTGAAGTTTCAACACTTCAAGCATTGGATGAAAAAATTATCATGCTTGATGAGATCACATCAACCGAAAATATCGGTTCGATTGCACGATCCGCAGCAGCTTTAGGGATTCACTCCTATGTCCTTCCTGTACAGGGCCCGCACCCTTATGGACGCAGGGCTTTACGGGTCTCTATGGGGTATGTAAGCCGACTTCATATACATCTTTATGATGATATCAAGACAACGATTAAGGCTTTGCAGCATTTGGGCTATAAGGTTTATGCGGCTGAGGTGACCCAAGATGCCATTCCTCTTTGTGAAGTCAAGATCGCTTCGAAATGGGTACTGCTTATGGGACATGAGGGCAAGGGTATCGCCGAAGATGTTTTAGCACTGTGTGATGCCGTTGTAAGTATTGAGATGGCTGAAGGGGTCAAAAGTTTTAATGTAGCTGTGGCTGCTTCGATTATGATGTATCAGTTTTTACATGGAATTAGTGTAAAATAGTATAAGAGATAGGAAGGAGCAGTTTGTGAAAAAAATCATCGTCAATACCGTAAAAAAGATCATGCACTTTTTGACCCTTTTTTTTGCTTTTTCGACCACCAAACATTGTGACCGTTTGGATTGGGATGAAAAAGAGAACGACCGTACTTTAGTCAAGCGGGACAAGGATGGCAATATCATCAACTGATTGGCTGCAGATATTCAATGTTTGCCGCTTAGAGTTGCCCTAAGCATAAAATCGTTATAATCAACTATGCTTAAAAGTAATAATAGATGATTCCAAATATTCCACGACTTCTTACCATTTTAAACCGACATAAAAAGCTTTTTGAAGCGATGTTTGAAAAGCGGCATCGTCTGGTTCCTGCCCATGAGGTGTTAGCTGATATCGATGAGGAGCAGCTTGCATTTTTGGTTGATGCAGAACTGTTAGTCAACAGTGAAGAAAACATTGAACTCGATGACAGGGTTTTAAGCTTTTTTGAGGAAGTTTTGGATGCCAGCGGTGATGTTGAAATCGGTGATGTGGATGAGCTGCTTTCCAATATGGAGCACAACATCAACCTTTACTCACGGGAAACTATTACGGCTTCCAAAGATCGCTATCTTATAAAGATCCAGCGTATTTTAAAAAAGATCCCTAACATGATCTTAAAAAACCTCAACCTTTTGCAACTGCATATCGGCTTGACCTACAAGACCCAAAAATCGCATCAAAACAAGATCATTGAACTGGAACATTATCAAAGTAAACTGGAAAAGCTGATCCAGATAGAGGATAAAGTAGATCAATCCTTGCAGGTACAGGATGGCTTTTTTAAACGGGTAGGTTCTCATGAAACGGTGATATTGGCTCTACGTCTCAAAGGACGTCTCAGAGAGCTGAGAATATCGTTGAACTCTTTACAGCAAGAAGTTATTGAGTATATCAATAAGACTCTGACTTCCCGACGCTTCTTTGAACATATGATCAAACTCAAAGAGCTGCGACTCTCGCAGGAGATGAGAGAACGCAGTAATATTTTATTGCTGCTGCAAGATCAGACCACAATGCCTTTTGCTTTTGATGCGGTACCGAAGTTTCCGCTGCATCTGGAAAAAGAGTATGTGTATGAAGAGGATTTTGATGAGATTATCGAAAAACTTTACACACAGACAGGCCGTAAACTGGTAGAAGCCCAGGTAGCCGATGCGATTGATGAGAGCTTTTTTAATCAGCAGCAGAATCAGGCGACACTGGTGGATATTGATAGTATGCATGAGGCCTTTGTCCACAGTGACAAGGATCTCTTCTCTTTTGTGCTTGGGTTTAAGTTTGAGCAGGAAAAAAGTTTTGAAGCGTGTATTGAGATCTACTGTCAGATGGCATTGATGTTTGAAGAACTTTACGACTTCACACCAAATTACGCCACTCAAAATCAGTTTGAATATCTGAAAATCTATCCCAAAGGTACCGCAGCATGACCTACCCGAAATCGACCCAAGAGATCTTTGAGCTACTTAGCCGAGGCCATTTTTTATGTGATAACTCGCCGCACCGAAGTGAGCGTAAGCTTTATGATATCTGCCAAGAAGATCTCCAAGCCTATAGAGAATATTTTGATCAGATAGGTTTTGGTTTGGAAGAGGGGGATGGTTATTTTTACTTCTCTAAAGCTTTTAATGCCAAGACGATCGAAGAGAAGCTGCAAAAGGTACTTGAGTATATCGATCTGGTGGAACTCATGCTTCAATTTTCACCCACCTTTGGTGTAGGGTTTCGTACGACGGTAGCGGAGTTTAGTATCGCGGTTAAGGGTAATGCAGTTCTGAAAGACCGTCTGGAGCGTTTAAAAACTAGTACCGCCAATGTCACCTTGCATCAGCAGTGTGCTAGGGTGCTCGATGCCTTTGTCAAAGGGGGATTTATGGCTATAGAAAATGAGCATGAGCAGCGGTATCGTGTTTTAAGCTCCTATAACTACTTAGAGACATTTCTTTCATCAATAGAGGTACCGGATTTTGAGTAAGCCAATGATTAATCAATTAAAAGAGATCATCTTTATCAATGCGGCATCGCTTCCTTTTGCCCATGTAGATGTGGATGGCAACACCCTGTTTTCAGGTCGTAACGGAGCAGGAAAAACAAC
>JBFHUP010000091.1:0-6819 GCA_041589975.1 Sulfurimonadaceae bacterium
AACCCTATTATTGCCAGTCCTGACATCGGTGGTGTTGCCCGTGCCAGATATTTTGCTAAAAATCTTGGCCTTGAAATGGTTATCGTAGATAAACGTCGTGAGAAAGCGAATGAATCCGAAGTAATGAATATCATCGGTGATGTTAAAGGCCATGATGTAATTTTGATCGATGATATGGTCGATACGGCGGGTACGATGGTCAAAGCGGCTTCAGTTCTGAAGCAAAAAGGTGCCACATCGGTCATGGCTTGTGCAACCCATGCGGTACTTTCGGGTCCTGCGTATGAGCGTATTAAAGAGGGCGAGTTGGATGAACTGGTCGTTACAAACTCTTTGAGCCTTCGCCAAGATTGTGAGAAGATCAAAGTATTAACGGTTGCACCGCTGTTTGGTGAAGTGATACGCCGTGTGTATCATAATGAGTCTGTTAATAGTTTGTTTTAACAAACTATTTGAACAATACGACAAAGGAGCAAGGCCCCTTTGTCTACGTTAACACTGGGTTCTCCTCGGCGGAGTGCCCACGCACCTAGGTGCTAATCGGTCTGACAAAACAGTGTATAAGTTGTATTATATCTCTTTGGATAGATCGAAAATAATATAAAATTGAGATTTTCTAAGTGCGGTTTCTGCACGTGAGCCTGCTGCTGAAGCAAACTCAGCGTTAGCGTAGTCTAAGTGGCTTCGCTACTTAGACCTATCAAGGAATAAAAAAGGTACTTTTTTATGGATAATATCAGAAACTTTTCAATTATTGCCCATATCGATCATGGTAAGTCTACACTAGCTGATCGTATTATTCAGGAGTGTGGTTCGGTTACGGATCGTGAAATGTCTGCACAGATTATGGATACTATGGATATTGAAAAAGAGCGTGGTATTACGATCAAGGCTCAGTCGGTTCGTCTGGATTATGTCAAAGATGGTAAGCCTTATGTGCTAAACCTTATTGACACTCCGGGTCACGTTGATTTTTCTTATGAAGTATCCAAATCTTTGGCTTCATCTGATGGAGCTTTACTCATTGTTGATGCGGCTCAAGGTGTTGAGGCTCAAACAATTGCCAATGTTTATCTAGCCTTAGATAATGACTTAGAACTACTTCCTGTTATTAACAAGATCGATCTTCCTGCGGCAGAGCCTGAACGTGTAGCTGAAGAGATCGAAACCAGTATCGGTATTGATGCTACAGATGCCTTGATGATCTCGGCAAAAACAGGTGTGGGTATTAGAGAACTATTAGATGCAATCGTTGATCGCGTACCTGCTCCCGTGGGTGATCCATCAGCTACGACTAAAGCTATTATTTATGATTCATGGTTTGACTCTTATTTAGGTGCGGTGGCTTTAGTACGTGTTTTTGACGGGGAGCTTCGCAAGGGACAAAACATCCAGCTGATGAGCACGAAGGAGAATCATCAGATCCTGGATCTGATGTATCCACACCCGATTCATCAAAAAAAGACACCGACCATCAAATCAGGTGAGATCGGTATCGTTGTATTGGGTCTGAAAGAGGTCGGTAAAGTTAACGTCGGTGATACAATCACCGATGCCGCAAATCCTGCAGCAGAACCTGTAGGTGATTATGAACCGGCCAAACCTTTTGTTTTTGCAGGTCTTTATCCGATTGATACCGATAAGTTTGAAGATCTTCGTGATGCTTTAGATAAACTCAAACTCAATGACAGTTCACTCTCTTATGAACCAGAGACATCGGTAGCTCTTGGGTTTGGTTTCCGTGTAGGTTTCCTTGGAATGCTGCATATGGAAGTCATCAAAGAGCGTCTTGAGCGTGAGTATGGATTGGATCTGATTGCAACAGCTCCATCGGTTGTTTATCATGTTTATCTCAATGATGGTACGATGATCGAAGTTCAAAATCCTTCAGAACTTCCTGAACCCAATCACATCGATCATATTGAAGAGCCTTATGTTAGAGCTACAGTGATTACCCCTAAAGAGTTTTTGGGCAATGTCATGACTCTTTTGACGAATAAGCGTGGTATCCAAGAGAAGATGGATTACCTCAATGAAGAGCGGGTTCTTTTAGAGTATTCACTTCCGATGAATGAGATCGTTGTAGACTTTTATGACATCTTAAAATCAACTTCCAAAGGGTATGCTTCTTTTGATTATGATCAGTCAGGGTATCGCTTAGGAGATCTGGTAAAACTTGATGTCAGAGTTGCCGGTGATGTTGTGGATGCACTTTCGGTTATCGTACCGCGTAACCAAGCAGATACCAAAGGTAGAGCTTTGGTCAAAAATATGAAAGAGATTGTGCCAAGACAGCTCTTTGAGGTTGCCATTCAAGCCAGTCTGGGTAATAAGATTATTGCTCGTGAGACAGTTAAATCGATGGGTAAAAACGTGACCGCTAAATGTTACGGTGGAGATATCACCCGTAAACGTAAGCTTTTAGAGAAACAAAAAGCAGGTAAAAAACGTATGAAGTCGATTGGTAAAGTGCAGCTGCCTCAAGAGGCCTTTATGTCTGTGCTAAAAATGGACTCTTAACCTTTTATGCGTTGTTTAGTATGTGAAAGCTTCTCCTTCTCACATATATGTTCTGCTTGCCAAAAAGAGCTTTTAGTCCCTAATCCAGAAATAAGAGAGCTTGAATCAGGACTCAAAGTACTCTCTTTTTTTGCTTATGATGAGGTCGATTTTTTGCTTAAGACCAAACACTCCTATCTGGGCCACTACATTTACAAGATCTTAGCTAATAATACGATGAAGGCTTTTGCCGAAGCTTTTAAGTATAAGACGAAACTGGCCCCTATCCCTGTTGATGATAAGAGTGCATCGGGGTATGCTCACACAGCGATATTGGCTAAGGCATTAAAATCACAACAACTCAGACCGCAATACCGAATTTTACAGAGTCAAAATGAGGTCTCTTACAGTGGTAAGGACCTTGCTTTTAGAAAAGCACATCCCAGAGATTTTAAACTTTTTAAAAAACCGAAACATGACGTGATACTTGTAGATGATATCGTGACATCGGGGACGACACTTATGGAAGCTGAGGATTTTTTACTAAAGCACAATATTCAAACCATCATGGCGGTGACCCTTGCAGATGCAAATCGATAATATCATCTGGCACTGGAAAAAAAGTGCCAAGCGTAAGCATATTGCTTTACATGTGGATGATGGTGGAGCATTAGAAGTGAGAACCCCCATACGCACTTCTCAAAGACGTATTGAAGCATTGATCATGGAAAAACGGGCATGGATTGAGCGTTCGGTGAGCATGCAGCAGCAACGTATACATCCTAAACTACCAGCGTATCAATCGTGTGGAAAACTTTATCTTTATGGT
This sequence comes from Sulfurimonadaceae bacterium, assembly GCA_041589975.1. Lineage (GTDB taxonomy): Bacteria > Campylobacterota > Campylobacteria > Campylobacterales > Sulfurimonadaceae > JBFEYF01. The sequence continues at coordinate 3,329 of JBFHUP010000091.1, forward strand.
GTAGCCTATGATTATGAAGTGGCGTCAGCTTTGAAAAGCAGTGTGTTGGTGGCGGATCAAAAAATCCTTATCAAGACACCCAGTCAAGAGGCTTTTGAAAAAGTGCTCAAAGATTGGTATAAACAAAAAACGAAACAGATCGTGCAAGAATCTCTAGATGATTTAAAGGTTAAGTTATCGACGACTTATAAAGCAGTTGGGTATCGTTACTATAAACGAAGATTGGGCTCTTGTGACAGCAATAATAATCTGATGTTTAATTCACTGTTAGCGGTACATAAAAAAGAACATATCCGTTATGTGGTGGCACATGAGTTAGCTCATATCAAAGAAAAAAATCATTCTGTGAAGTTTTATGCTGAGGGAGAACGTATCTTACAGGGATTTAAAAATCTACATAAAGAGATGAGGGCTTAATGGCACAGCAGTATGATCTCATCGTTGTCGGTTCTGGAGCAGCTGGGATGATGGCAGCCATAGTGGCAGCCAGAAACGGCAAAAAAGTTTTGCTTTTAGAGAAACTCTCTAAGCTTGGAGCGAAACTGAAAGCAACAGGCGGTGGACGTTGCAATCTGACCAATACCTTGGATAATGAAGCTTTTATGCAGCGTTTTGGTCGTGATGGCCGCTTTATGACACCTGCTTTGGAAGGTTTGGATCATAAAGCATTGATCGCATTTTTTAAACAGATCGGTGTAGAGAGTCATGCACCTGATGGGTATCGTGTCTTTCCTTTGACACACAGCTCTTCAACGATATTGGATGCTCTGATTGATGAGATGCAGCGTTTGGATGTAGCGATAGAGACTTCATGCAAAGTCGAAGAGCTGTTACATGATGAGATGACTATTAAGGGTGTCAAAAGTCAAAGTCAGGAGTATCTGGCTTCTGCGGTGGTCATTGCGACAGGGGGTATGGGGTATCCTATGCTTGGAGCTGAGGGTGAGGGGCATGAGATGGCTAAGGCTTTAGGCCATAAGGTGACTGATCTATATCCTGCTATGATGCCTTTATCATGTAAAGAGAGTTGGGTAGAGGCGTGCAGGGCAGATACGATTGCCAAGGCTGAACTCAAAGTAGATATGAAAAAGTATAAAAAGCTTAAAGCCAAAGGGGATCTGATCTTTACAAAATCAGGAATTCGAGGCCCCGTAGTTTTAGACTTTTCAAGGGAGATTACTCCGTTGTTATCCAAGTATGATGAGGTACCGCTTTTAATGAACCTGACCAAAGGGATGAATGAGGATCAAATACTTCATCATCTTAAAAAAGAGCGTGAAAAAGATCCGCATCAGACAACATTGGCCTTGGTGGAGACACTGCTTCCTAGTTCTGTAGCTCAACAGCTTTGTAACTTAGCCGATATTAACGGTGAATGGGGCTTTAATAGACACTGCGGTGCATCGCGACAAAAGCTGGTCAAACTTTTAGCCTGGACACCCTTAACGGTAACCGGCCATGATGGATGGAAGCTTGCGATGATTACCCGAGGGGGAATTTCTCTTAAAGAGATAGATCCTAAAACGATGCAAAGCAGGATTGTTTCAGGTCTTTACTTTTGTGGAGAAGTGATGAATTTGGATGGACCATGCGGTGGGTATAATCTGCAGTGGTCTTTTGCCAGCGGCCATTTAGCGGGTCAACTTTTAAAATAGTAAGGAATTATGATGTCAGATGAACAGATCAATACGACGGAAAAAACGAGTATTATTCATACGGTAGCGTATACCATCTTAGTGGCACTGCTTGCCGTCTCTTCTTATTTTAATTATGAATCAACATTAAGTAGCGGCACATCCGAGTGTGAACCTTTGAAAAAGTCGTATGCTGAACTGCAGACCAACTTTAATGAAGCCTTGGCACGTATTCAGAGTTTTGAAGATGCCAAAAAGATGGCACAGAGTCTTAAAGCTGAGATGCAGATGGAAGATAAAGGTGATATGGAACCTGTTCAAGAGGCTAAGGCACCCGAAGAAGCGATTGAAGTGTTAGAAGAGGAGATTCCTCCACTTCCGCGTACTCAAACAGCTTCAAAAGCGACCAAGGTCAAAGATTTTGCTAAGTGTTATGATATGCAGCAAGGTATTTATGAAGTTTCAAAAAAGTGTCGTAAAGAGATTCAAAGTTATGTAGACCGTCATCCTGATGCTAAATATTTTGAGATTATAGGCATTGTAGATCGTTTTGAGTTTAAGCTTTTTAGTCAGTTTGATAAAGACAACTCGTTTTATGAAGGTTTGGGAACGACTAAAAAAGCGGTGGATAAAATTCGAAAATATACACAGTTTGGTTTAGCCAAATATCGTGCGAGTGAAGCCAGCTGGGTGATTAAAACCCATACTAAACATAAAGCTCATACCTATAATGCCAACTACCATTTAGTCTCTAAAAAGGACTATAAAGGGGTGGTTGTCAGAGCTTATAAGTAACTTTCGAAGCTGAAGTTACACTAACTGTATAAAAAAGCGGCAAAAATAAGCCTTCTTCTTAGCTAAATAGATGTAAAATATCTACATTTAAAACAGCTAAGGAAAATCATGCAAGCCATTATCGATGCATACGAAGAGCGTAGTCAAAAGATCAATAAAATTGAGCAGCTCAAAGAGCGAAGAAAGCCGATAGAAGCTTTTGAGCAGCTGCGTTATTATGCTGAAAATGGTTATGACTCTATTCCTGATGAGGATAAAGATTTTCTTCTAAAATCTTTTGGTATTTTTGACCGTCCTGCAACGCCCAAACAGTTTATGATCCGTGTCAGAATTCCCGGCGGACAGCTCAATGTCGAACAAGCTACCGTTCTGGGTGAGGTTGCCAAGGCTTATGGTAATGATTATATTGATATCACCACGCGTATGCAGGTCGAGTTAAGGTATCTCAATATCGAAGATATCCCGACCGTTTTAGAGAAGCTTCTTGATGTCGGGATCTCGACGTTTCAAACTGGTGTAGATAACTTCCGTAACATTTTAACCGATCCACTTGACGGTGTGGCATTAGACAGCGTGGGTATGGCGTTTCCAACACTTCAAAAGATGCAAGAGCTGTTTTTAAACAAATGGGAGTGGATCTCTGCTTTACCACGAAAGTTTAATACCGCCATTTCAAACTCTTTTGCCAACCGCTGTAATGCATTAACGCAAGACTGTGGATTTGTTTTAGCCAAAAAAGAGGGACGTTTCGGATATAACCTTTATCTGGGTGGTAAGGTAGGGCAGGTAGCCAAAGATGCAGATATCTTTTTGGCTAATGAAGATGAAGTGCTTCAAGCGTATGAAGCTCTGATAACGCTTTTTAAAAGCTACGGCTTTAAAGATAATCGTAACAAAAATCGTTTACACTTTTTGATTGAAAAGGTCGGAATGGCAGAGGTGAAAAAAGGTATCGAAGAGTTTGCCAACCGTACTTTTGAATCCAGTGGTGATTTGATGATGACGATGGAGAGTTTTGAAGCCAAAGATGGTCGAGTCGCACTCAATGACGGCACTTTTGCC
>JBFHUP010000092.1:0-6707 GCA_041589975.1 Sulfurimonadaceae bacterium
GGGGAGTTCCAACGCTTATGCCAATGACATTTTGGTCTTTAAAGAGGATCGTTACTATTTTAGTCTTGAAGCGAAATATCTTCCCGCACAGTGCGGCCAGATCACCCTCAAACAGAAAAGTGCTCACTTTGTCTTTTCCAAACGAAGCCGCCAGAAAAACATGCCGCAAACCCAAGTCATCATCGATCTGATCAATAATCATGAACTTTTACAACGCAACGATGTCCGCTTTTTTGAATGGATCAAGGCCTACTACTATCAAAAAAATGCCACCTGGTTTGGCTTAAGCAATGCCTATGAAAACTTGGATCAAAAGAGTATCTATGTGTGCCGTACCAAAGATCTCTCCCGCTATGTCAATGTCGATGCCACCCTACGCAAAAAAAAGTCCGGTTCTTCACGAATCCCCTACAGACTTATCGATAAGGCCATGCATCTGGTTCAAACCAAACTGCCTGATGCCCTTTGTCATACCGAAGGCCTGCTTTTCAAAAAGCTTTATGTGCAGTGTGAAGCCAAAGTCAAAGATCCCTATCTTAATGAAGATCTCTACTTATCCCACAAAGGCAATTTTCGCTACGAAGTTCGCAAACTTTCTGCCACAAAGACCTGGAGTGTCACCTTTAGTATGGAGCTTAAGGATAACCCAGATCAAAGTACCCCTTTAATTTAACCCCTTTTTTACCATTGACACGTTAAAATCACGAAATTAAAACATATATGAAGGCTTATTATGGGTCAAACTATTACGGAAAAAATATTTTCAGAACATGCGGGACGTGAAGTTCACGCAGGTGAGATCGTACGTGTACCAATCGATATGGTTATCGGTAATGACATCACAACACCGATCTCTATTAAAGCATTTAATGATTCTAAAGCAACCAAACTGGCAAATCCGGATGGTTTTTGTATCGTACTGGATCACTTTATCCCGGCTAAAGATATCGCCTCAGCTAACCAAGCTCGTATCAGTCGTGACTTTGCCAAAGAGCATAAACTCAAAAACTTTTTTGATGAAAAAGATATGGGTATCGAACATGCTCTACTACCTGAAAAAGGTCTTGTAGGTCCAGGTGATGTGATCATCGGTGCTGACTCGCATACCTGTACGCATGGTGCTTTAGGGGCATTCTCAACAGGTATGGGTTCAACAGACCTTTCATTTGCGATGGTAACAGGTGGCAACTGGTTTAAAGTACCTGAGTCGATCAAAGTGGTATTTTCAGGTAAGCCGTCAAAATATGTCACCGGTAAAGACCTTATCTTAGAGGTCATCCGTCTAACAGGTGTGGATGGAGCTTTATATAAAACTTTAGAGTTCACCGGTTCAACGATCGAACACCTCAGCATGGATGACAGATTCTCTTTATGTAATATGGCCATCGAAGCAGGTGCCAAATCGGGCATCGTAGCTTATGATGATGTCACCAAAGAGTTCTTAGCTGATAAACCATTGGTTCGTGAACCAAAGATCCACTACTCTGATGAAGATGCCAACTACTGCCAAGTGATCGAGATCGATGTAGCCAATCTTGAACCTGTGATTGCTTATCCGTTTTTACCGTCAAACGGTCATTCACTCAGCCAAGCCGTAAAGGATCATATCAAAGTTGATCAAGCCTTTATCGGTTCTTGTACCAATGGTCGTCTATCTGATCTAAAAGTTGCAGCAGAAATCTTAAAAGGTAGAAAAGTGCATGAAGATGTCCGTCTTATCGTGACACCGGGTACGCAGCGTATCGCTCGTGAAGCTCAAAAACTGGGCTATATGGATATCATCATCGATGCGGGCGGTGTCGTTTCCAATCCAACCTGCGGTGCCTGTCTGGGTGGGTACATGGGCATTTTAGGGGATGAAGAGGTCGCTATCTCTACTACCAACCGTAACTTCGTAGGTCGTATGGGATCACGAAGTTCGAAAGTCTATCTATCCAACTCTGCGTTAGCTGCTGCCTCGGCAGTGACCGGGTATATTACCGATCCGGATACATTAAACTAGTACGAAACCGTGGCAAAGCCACGCTTTGTACAATGACTCTGCGTCCCACTACGGCTCGGTATGTAGTACCTCGCTTGCACAGCATTTTAACGCTGGTCGACGGAGAGCCAAGTGTCGCTAGCTCCTTTACCATTTAAAATAACTTATCTGTTAAACTAACAAGCTCCCAAGCTTTATTAATCCATTTCCATCCAAAATACCTTTATCTATCCTTTTCTCTTCAATCCTCTCATATTTTTTTTAGCTATAATCAAAAAAAGAAACAATTTTTAGGATATTTTATGAACTTAACCCATTTAGATGAAAACGATAGACCAAAAATGGTCGATGTCTCGGACAAAAACCAGACAACTCGCGTGGCTAGTGCCAGCGGCATCATTGAGATGTCTCAAGAAGCCTACAATGCTATCGTAGCCAATACTACAAAAAAAGGGCCCGTGATTCAAACAGCCGTTATCGCTGCCATCATGGGTGTGAAAAAAACTTCAGATCTTATCCCGATGTGTCATCCGCTTAATCTTTCAGGTATCAACTGTGATGTCGAAGAGTTGCCGGAACTTCCGGGTTTTAAACTGATTGTAACAGCTAAATTGACTGGTCAGACGGGTGTAGAGATGGAGGCCTTAACAGGTACTTCTATCGGCCTTTTGACCATCTACGATATGGTAAAAGCGATTGACAAGGGTATGATTATACGTAATGTCCAACTTGAGAGTAAAAGTGGAGGAAAATCAGGTGATTATCAACGGTAAAGAAGAGCAACTTGAACTTGAGTACCCATGTAACTGGGAGTATAAGGTGATGTGTCTTGCCGAAGCCGAAATTGAGATTATTGTTACCGAAGTGGTCAAGAACCGAGATTTTGATGTCACAAAAGGCAATAAAAGTAAAACGGGAAAGTATCAAAGTTATAATGTAACCATGTTGGTTCATAATGACGACGACCGCGTAGAGCTTTTTAGTCAGTTTAAACAACACCAACATGTAGCGATGGTCTTATAAAGGAGAAGCGATGCCTCAGTCACAAAGTGTTACTACCATTTTAAAACTCTTAGATAAAGAGGTGCCCCTTAGCGATACGCTCATCGAAGGTATCGTGAAGACCTCTTTAGAAAAAGCGACCCATAAACAATCAGAACATATTCAAGAGCTTCTGGCAGAAAAAGAGCGTTTGGAACAAGAGATTCGCCATCATACCCACAAACTCCAAGAGCTTCGTCATTCTACTTTTTCCGACATCGAAGAGGCTTTACAAAGCTGCTACGGAAAACTTGACAGCAAACAGATCAATACACTGACCCACCTTCAACTCCAGTCGGTTGATATCTTGGATCTGCTGTGTGAAATTGCAGAGTCCGCATTTGTTGCGGCCATTGAAAACGATGATAATATCGAGGCCTCTTTTAGAGAGATTGCCCGAGACCTGACTTATAAGACATTGCGAGATGGCTATCTCACTTTAGAACGGGCTAAAATGGTCGTTGAAACCATCATCGGTGTTGCTGCCGATCTGGCAGAAGCTACACCAACCTTGTCAGATGCAATTCTAAGAGGTTCGATCTATGGATCCAAAAAAGGTTTGACCCAATCTATCACACTTTTTAAAGAGCAGTTTGTTTTTCTTCCGGATCAACTTGCTCCTCGTCAGATCCGCAGTATGCGACAAACTTATGATGAGTTACACAGTACAGACACACTTTTCATTCAAGCAATTCACCATCAGGCCGATTTAAGAGAAACATTTATCAAAGAGAAGATGTACTACATACTTGAACGTATGCGTCCGGAACTCTCTGAGTTGGTCAATATCAGCAAAGAGACTCTGCTACTTGTTGGTGAAAAACTTAGCAAACTTGGTAAAAAAGCTGTGATCAAAGGGGAGAAGGTTCTTCACTCCAAAGCAGCCATCGGGGCCAAACGTATGGGCCATAACGTTTGGGATGTTGCCAAAGGAGCTGTTGGCGGAGCCATTAACAGTGCCAAAGATGCCATTGATAAAAAGCACACAAAAAAATAATCTAAAGGGTACCCATGCAATTTCTCAACAATATTAGCATTAAATTAAGGCTTATGTTTCTCTCATTTATTGCTATTGCTGCAATCGCCTTTGTTGTCATCATCACCATGATTGAACAAAGCAAACTTGAAACACAAAACGAGTACCTCAACACTATTACAAAATTCAAATATCACCATATTGAGATGTTAAGTTCCATTCGGGGACATCAACTATTTGTATTAGACAGCGAGATCAAACGTTATCACAAAAACCTCAAAGATCTCAAAAAAAACATCAAAAAGCTTTATGAAGCCCTCTCCAAAAAGGGTCATACAACTTTAAAAGCCCTAGAAAAAGATCTTGACACTTGGCATGGACATAATCTTCTTCGTATGAAACTGAGTGAAAAGAAAGATATGATGGATTTTGATGAGTGGTATGACTCTAAAGAGCGTGACCAAATGTCTGAAGCTTTAACAGCAACACGTCAACTGAATAAATCCATTGATCAGCGTATCGCAAAAGTTGAACAGGAGATCGAGCAGAACTCCGAAGAAGAGATAACAGCTCTGACAACAGGTAAGTGGATCGCCATTGCTATTTTGACCGTTGTCATTACCATTATTGTGCAGTTGATTGCCAAATCAATCAGCAATTCAACCAATACCATTCGCCATCAGATCTCAGCTATGACACAAAATTGTGATCTTCATTCACCTATTACGGTTAAAGGTAATGATGAACTTACTTATGTAGCATCCAATCTCAATAAGCTTATCGGCTCTATTAAAGAGGCTCTATCTTCTGCAAAAAATGCAGCTGATACCAATTCAACGCTGATTAATGATCTGACTAAAAGTATGCAGCATATTGATGAAAAATCCCAGATGAGTGCCGCTCACACCCAAAGCACCAAAGATAAAAATGATAAAATCCTCTCTTTGGTTAACGCGACCAAAGATGCTTCTGAGTCATCAAGCCAACAGATCAACAATGTAAGCTCAACACTTAATTCGGCTAGAGATACATTATCCAATATGAACAATCTGGTTGAAAACTCACTGCACGCCCAAGCCGATCTGACAGCACGTCTTTCGGCACTGGCTAGTGATACCGAACAGACCAAAGAGATCCTCAATGTCATTAACGACATCGCAGATCAAACCAATCTTCTGGCACTTAATGCCGCGATCGAAGCGGCCCGTGCCGGTGAGCATGGTCGTGGTTTTGCCGTTGTTGCGGATGAAGTAAGAAAACTGGCTGAAAAGACCCAAAAATCACTGGTTGAGATCCAAGCTTCTATCAATATTATCACCCAATCCGTTATTGATGTATCAGCTCAGATCGAAGATAACAGTAAAACCATCAAAAGTCTATCCGATGCTTCGGTTGAAGTCGATGGTCATATGAGCGAAAGTGTTCAGATCATGGATAAGACTTGCGATATCTCTATTGATCAAGTTGAAAAGATGAATCAGGTTACTGACAATATCAATGAACTGGCACGTAATATCGAGGCATTGGATAAGATCGCTCAAGAGAACTCTGCAGAAGTTAAACAAGTAACGTCTTTTGCTTCTTCGATCAAGGGTTCGATGCAAGATCTTGATACAATGATTAATAAGTTTAATACATAATCTAATACGAAATCTGGGCAAAGCCCAGCTTCCTACGTTGACACTGGGTCCGCTTCAGCAGCGGGCTCAACGTCGCTAGCTCCTTTATGATTTAACATCAATTCAATTTCAACTTTTTCTCCTTCTTGGTTTTTTCTGATATATTTTTCTTATTTGATTATTTCACGACTGTTTCACAATTAGTGTTTATACTGTTTTTATAAGGAGTTAAAGATGTTTATTCATAAAAAGCCATCATGGTTCTTATCTGAAAACAGCGTTACGGATGAAAAGATCTATCAAGAGCGTCGTACTTTGATGAAGATCGGGGCGGTAAGTGCTGCGGCTACATTGATACCCTTATCGGCCCAAGCTGCAGATATTTCTGGAAAAGCACTTAAGCATACAAAAAATGAAGCCTTTCAAAATCTGGATCCAACGCCTTACAACCGTATTACGACCTATAATAACTTTTACGAATTCTCATTTTCTAAAGAGGCTCCGGCTAAGTTGGCTCATACACTGCAAACCGAACCTTGGACTATTGAGATCAGCGGTGAGGTCCAAAAGCCTATGACCATCGATATCAATGATATCTTGAGTTCTTACCCACTTGAAGAACGCATCTACCGTTTTCGATGTGTCGAAGGGTGGTCAATGACGGTGCCTTGGATCGGTTTTGAGCTCTCTTATCTGCTTAAAAAAGCGGGTCTGACATCCAAATCAAAATATGTCGAGTTTGAGACCAAATATGACCCTCAAATGTTTCCCGAGCAGGGTCAAGAAGATAACTTCTTTGGCAGCAACATCCCCTTTCCCTATCTTGAAGGGCTTCGCATCGATGAAGCGATGAATCCTCTGACCCTCATCACCGTAGGTCTGTATGGCAAGACGCTCCCTAAACAAAACGGAGCACCGATTCGCTTGATACTGCCGTGGAAATATGGATTTAAAAGTATCAAATCGATTGTCAAAATACGTGTAAGTGAGAAACAGACACGTTCCACATGGAACATCGTCAATCCCAAAGAGTATGGCTTTTATGGTAATGTTAACCCTGAAGTGGATCATCCTCGCTGGTCTCAGGCCA
>JBFHUP010000093.1:0-6652 GCA_041589975.1 Sulfurimonadaceae bacterium
GGTATGATTGCAGCTAAAGCGATCATCGTACCCTTACTTCTTTCAGCTTTTATCGTTATTGTTTTGTCTCCGCTTTTTTTCTATTTTACCAATAAAGGTCTACCACAATCGCTTTCACTCTTTTTAGTACTAAGTATGATCATCTTGATATTTTTACTTTTTAGCACCATCATAGCTTCGACGATCACATCCTTTATTGAAGACCTGCCAGAGTATGAAGCCAAACTGACACTTTTATTTGAAAACGGTTTAGCTAGACTGCATCAGATGGGTATCACAATCCCCTTAGGAGATATCAGTGAGATCCTTAATCCTGCGAAGATCATGCAGTTTACGGGTGCTGTTCTAGAGGGTTCTAAAAATCTTATCTCTAACAGTATGGTCATTCTCTTTTTAGTCATCTTTATGCTTTTAGAAGCCTCAGTCATTCCACAAAAGCTTGCTGCAATACACCAAGACTTTATCAGCCATTCCCAAAAATTTATCAATCAGGTCAAAGCCTATATGGTGATTAAGACCATCTTCTCTGTCATCACTGGCTTATTGGTAGCTCTGATGCTGTGGGGTTTGGGAGTACATTATGCACTTTTATGGGGTATGCTTGCCTTTTTGCTTAACTTTATCCCCAATATCGGCTCTATCATAGCTGCGATTCCAGCAATACTTCTTGCTTTGGTACAGATGGGAAGTTCTACAGCACTAATCGTCGCTATTGGTTTTATCGTTATTAACATTCTTATTGGTTCTGTTATCGAACCAAAATATATGGGTGAAGGCTTAGGTCTTTCGATCCTGGTCGTATTTATCTCTTTGATCTTCTGGGGTTGGGTCTTTGGACCTATTGGAATGCTTTTATCGATTCCGCTTACCGTCATGATCAAGATCGCTGTAGAGTCTGACGAAAAAACCCGCTGGATATCTGTACTTCTTGACGCTAAAGCAGATCAAGCCTAGGGACTAAAAATTTTTCTCTAATGTCAACAGATGATAATTGGAGCCGCCATGTACGCCATCAAAGGCTCCAAAGATACCGGAACGATGCTTTATCATATAACCTATATAAAAATCTTCCAGTTCCTCAACACCGATCAACAGGCCTAGATCAAAATCGACAGTGAGTTCGATATAGTTTAAGGTATGTTCGGTCTTTCCAACATTTCCTGTATTGGGGTCAGTCTCATCGATAATCTCAACTTCCAAGACTCTTTCTGTCGTTGATATACCCTCTCCTACACCCAAACGAATCTGATTATCCCAAAAGTCAAGTTTCCAGTAAAGTTTAAGATAGATATAGGACTCTAAAGTGTCTTTTCGTGTCAGTTCATCAAAATAAGAGACCCCTGCTCTGATAAAAAGATCAAAGGGATAATTCGCAATATCTTCAAACAGTCGGTATCCAAGGTCCAGATTGACTACTTTATAATCCTTAGTTACATTAGTGTCACCCACAAGTATCTCAGTGAGGTCTTTCATATCTGCATAACCGCTACCTAAGCGTACAGAAAAATCCCCATCTCCGTTGTAGGGATAAAGAGATGTGAGTGTGACACACAAGAAGATAAAAAACTTTAAGATAAAATAGATAAGGATCCTTTACATAGTGATGCAGTGATTATAACCAATCAATACAACATTAAGCCAGTATCCTGTATAATCGCGGCATAAACTTAATACTATTCTCAGGATTTTACATGTTCGAAACGGTTATCGGATTGGAAGTTCACGTTCAACTCAATACTAAAACTAAACTTTTCTGCTCATGCCCGGCAAGCGTTAATGATCGACCTAATGAAAATACCTGTCCTACCTGTTTGGCACTGCCTGGTGCTTTGCCGGTACTTAACAAAGAGGTACTTAAAAAGGCCACGATGTTTGGAACCGCCATCGGTGCAACCGTCAATCGTACCTCCTATTTTGACCGTAAATCCTACTTCTACCCTGACAGTCCGTCAGCCTACCAGATCACACAGTTTTACAAACCTGTGATTCAAAACGGTTCCCTTGATATCGACTTTGAAGATGGCAGCCATAAGACCGTTCGTATCGGATTTGCCCACATCGAAGCAGATGCCGGTAAAAACGTCCACGAAGGAGACCACTCACAAGTGGATCTTAACCGTGCCGGCACCCCACTACTTGAGATCGTATCTCAGCCGGATATGCGTTCAGCTGAAGAGGCCGTTTTATATCTCAAGAAACTACACTCTATTGTGCGATACCTTGATATCTCTGATGCCAACATGCAAGAGGGATCTTTTAGAGCTGATGTTAACGTTTCTATCCGTCCTAAAGGGGATGAAAAACTTTATACCCGTGTAGAGATCAAAAACATCAACTCATTTAAATTTATCCAAAAAGCGATCGAAGTCGAAGTCGAGCGTCAAGAGGATGCTTGGGAAGATGGTGTCTATGATGAAGAGATCTACCAAGAGACCCGTCTTTTTGATCAAGATAAAAATGTAACCCGTTCGATGCGTGGTAAAGAAGAAGCGGCAGATTATCGCTACTTTCCAGAACCAGACCTCCTGCCTGCAGTCATCTCTGATGAGATCTATGAAGCAGGTATTAAGATACCTGAACTGCCTGATGAAAAGCGTAACCGTTTTGTCTCCCAATATGGCATGAATGAATACAATGCAGGCGTTATCACATCAACACTGGAAATGGCTACTTTCTTTGGAGCAATGATGGCAGAAGGGATCAGTGCCAAAAATGCCACAAGCTGGCTAACAGTTGAACTACAAGGTCGTCTTAAAGATGGTCTGACACTACAAACTTCTCCAGTGGATGCCAAAAAACTGGCTACCTTGGTTAAACGTATCGAAGATCAAACGGTTTCTGGAAAAGCGGCCAAAGAGGTACTTGATTATCTGTTTGAAAATGAGATTGATGTCGATGCAGCTATTGATAAACTGGGGCTTAAACAGGTCACAGATATGGGAGCGATCGAAGCAATGATCGATGAGATCTTGGCTAACAATGAAGACAAAGTCGCTGAATACAAAGGCGGTAAAGAGAAACTCTTTAGTTTCTTTGTCGGACAGGTGATGAAAGCCAGTAAAGGCAGTGCCAACCCTCAAGCGATCAACGAAATCCTTAAAGCAAAGCTGGTGTAATCAGCTATGCTAGGCAGACTCTTTCTTTCCCTAGCACTTTTTTTAGCCAAATCCACCAACTATCAAGCTACAAAAACTTTTTTTCGCAATCTTTTAGAGAACAATCAGAAAAGCTACAAAAAGATCTTTGATCTTTTGATGATCTTTGTTGTACTTTCCAGCATCATCTTACTCATCCAAGAGGTCAAGTTCAAACTGCCCTATTGGCTGATTATCTATAACTACTACATAGTAACAGCTATTTTTCTTTTTGAATACCTGCTGCGTATGTGGATCTATAGTGACATTCACAAAACCATCATTGATGAGCACGAAAAAGCCTCTTTTGCCCATAAAAAGCTTTATCTGCTTCCTCTCTTATGGAAAATCATTGTGACTAAGTTCAACTATATGCGATCACCATCCGCAATCATTGATCTTTTAGCCATTTTTCCGAGCTATCGCCCCTTAAGAGTACTCAGAATATTTTTACTTTTTCGGGTAATCAAACTGTTGCGTTACACCAAAAGTATTCAAAACTTTTTAGGTGTTATTCATTCTAAAAAGTTTGAGCTTTTAACCCTTTTACTCTTTTTAGCCTTTGTGACCTTTATCTCGGGTGTGCTTATTTATGTTTTTGAAGGCAATGGTCAAAATAAAAATATTGTTGACTTTTTTGATGCCCTCTACTGGGCTTTGGTTACCATCTCGACGGTAGGATACGGAGACATCTCCCCTGTAACTACGGAAGGGCGTATAGTATCCATCATCGTCATCATCACCGGTGTTGCCATTTTGGCCTTTGCCACCTCTATAATCGTTTCAGCCTTTACAGAAAAGTTGGATGAACTGAAGGCCGAACGAAGCCTACTGACGGCCAACAGGTTAAAATCTTTTTATCTTATCTGCGGATATTCTCAAATGGCAGAAATAGTAGCCGAAAAACTTCGTGCAAAAAAACTCAATGTCGTTGTGATAGATCATGACAAAAGCCGTATCGAAGCAGCCCAACAAAAAGGATATGTAGCGATCATCGGTGATGCCAGCAAACTTTCTACCTACAGTCAGATATCTCACCACTCCCATATCAAAGCAGCACTGGTTTTGGTCTCCGACAATGTTCAATCAACCTACATCACTTTAACGCTGAGATCTTTAAGCAAAAAGACAAAAATCTATACCAAAGCTGATTCTCACTCTATGGTACAAAAACTCAAACTGGCAGGAGCCACACGCATTTTACACACTTCTGAGACCATTGGGGATATTGCCAAAGAGTATATTCAAAAGCCTATTGCTTTTGATGCCATCAACCGTCTCATCCGAAACCAAAACCAAACAACATTTACACAACTAACGCTCTTTGCTCATGATCTTCCGGTAGGTAAAACCTTACAAGAGGTAGATTTTTTCACACTTAAACTCATTCTTGTAGGACTCTATAGAGATGGAAACTTTATCTTTAATCCCAAAAAAGATTTTATTTTTAAAGAACGCGACACTTTGATACTCATAGGCAAACACAATCACGTCATCCAGCTTAATGAAGTACTCAAGCACCCGACCAAAGGAGCCAAAGTTGATCAACCCTAAACAGATTATTGTCTTTGGATATGGGCCTTACGGTGAAGAGTTAGCCAAATCTTTGCGTACAGTACATGGAGATATCATTTTAGTTGAGCAAAAACACAAATATCTTCAAATGGCCGAACAGGCAGGTTTTACACAGATACACCAAATAGATATCCATGACGACTTAGCCTTCAAGCAACTTAATATCCAAGAGGATGCTATCGTTTTTTGTGCTTTTGATGATGAAAGTTTTAATACCTTTTTAACCCTCTCATTACGATCTCAATATGAGAATATTCGCATCGTTGCTTTAGGTGAAACCCAAGAGAGTACCCATAAACTCATGATGGCCGGTGCCAACAAAGTCATCATCATCGAAGAAACAGGTGCTAATATCATCTACAATATGCTTATGCATCCTTATGTGGCCTCGCTGATAGAACAACTGCTATATTTTAGAGATGACTTGCAAGTATCAGAGATCACTATCAGTGAACAATCCCCCTTTCAAGGTCAAAAACTCAAATCTATCACGCTTAATGAGACAGAAAACCTCATTACTTTGGGCATCGTTAAACATAATGGTAACGGGGAATTTGTATTTGCCAGCAGTGGACGCAACTACCAAATAGAAGCGGGTGACACACTTGTCGTTATGGGCAGCACCGAAGATATCATACAGGCAAGCAAACTTCACGCCTAAACATCAGGATTGACCAATCATAAAGAGTGTATAATCATGTATCCAATGAAAAAAGGTGCAATCAGATATGAGTATAGCAGTGATCGGTGCGGGTAAATGGGGACAAGCGTTAGCTTTAGCTTTTTCACAAAAAAACAGTGTCGTACTTACCTCCCGAACACCCAAAGATCTTCCCAACTTTGTCTCACTTGATGAGGCTTTAGCATGTGAGTATCTTGTCATATCGGTTCCGGCTCAGCAAATAGCCTTATGGCTTAAAGAGCATTTCGTTTTTAAAGGTCAAAAGATCTTGGTCGTCTCCAAAGGGATCGATGCCAAAGATGGACGTTTTTTACAAGAGATCTATGCCGAGCATGTACCTGATGAAAACCTCTGCTTTTTATCTGGTCCCTCTTTTGCAGCAGAAGTGATGCAAAAACTGCCTACTGCTTTAGTGGTCAACTCTACGAATGAAGCATTAGCCAAAGAGTATGCAAGCTTTTTTCCAAACTACATCAAAGCCTATACATCCACCGACGTCATAGGAGCGGAAGTAGCAGGAGCTTATAAAAACGTTATCGCTATTGCAGCAGGGGTTTGTAAAGGGCTAAACCTTGGAGCCAATGCAGCTGCAGCTTTGACTTCTAGAGGCTTGGTGGAAATGGAACGCTTTGGTACCTTTTTTGGAGCCAAGATGGAGACCTTTTCAGGTCTAAGCGGTGCTGGCGATCTTTTTTTAACGGCATCAAGCGAACTTTCTCGAAATTTCCGAGTGGGACTTGGGATCGCCGCAGGTAAAGATCTGCAGACCATCATTGATGAGTTGGGCGAAGTAGCAGAAGGTGTCGGTACCACTGAAGCTGTCGAAAAAATCGCCAAAGAGAAAGATCTCTATCAACCCATCGCCCATGAAGTGTATAATATGCTTCATGGCAAACACCCTAAAGAGAGTCTGCACGATCTGCTCTCACGATAAATGATATATAATAAAGGCACATAATTATGGAAACTTTTTTACAACAAGCCAAAGCAAGCAGCCGTATCTTAGCAAGTCTTGACGGCAAGACCAAAAATCAGCTACTTATGGAAATGGCTGATGCTTTAGAAGCTAACAGCAGCCGCATCGAAGAGAAAAACAAGATCGATATGCAAGAGGGAGAAAAAAACCAACTCTCTTCGGCACTTATGGATCGTCTTTTTTTAGACACTAAACGTATCTCAGCCATGGCTACAGCGATCCGTGAGATCGCTGCTATGAAAGACCCGATCGGCAGAGTACTCGATGGCTGGATCACCGAAGACA
>JBFHUP010000094.1:0-6626 GCA_041589975.1 Sulfurimonadaceae bacterium
CTGACACATTTGATGCTCTAACATCACAACGACCCTATCGAAAAGCACACTCTGTAGACGCTGCCGTTGAGCTTCTTAAACGTGAAAAAGGCAAACAGTTTGATCCGCAGCTGGTGGATCTTTTTATAGACAATATAGATAAGGTTGAAGTTCTTAAAAAAGAACTTTCAGATGACAATGTCGGGTAGTTACACTCAAGATATTAGTTTGCAAGAGATGTGCACCTCGGTGGCTATTATCGTTGAAGTTGCCTGTGACATTGAACATAAGAGTTTTGAAGTGATTGCTAATTTAGGATTTAAAGAGGTTTTGCGTAGAGGTGAAACTATACAGGTGCTTCCTATACTTCAAAAACCTTCTTGTGATCATAAGTGGCAGATTGAGCCTCATTATAGACCATCACACTCGTTAAATGAGCTCTCTCATGCGATACTTTTTTTGCATCAAAAAGGGCGTGACTTTCATTGGGCCTATGAAGAGGCTTATGAAGATATATCTTTAAAAAAAACAGTTGTAACTACAGTTAGGGAACACTTTTTTAAACCTTTTCAACATAAGAAATTGACCCTCTTTTTACCCAATCATTATAAAATAGTGCATGATAATAAAGAGCTTGTTAGCTCTGTTATTCCTGAACAAACACCTACGGTCGAACATTTTTTTCATTATCAGGGGCAGGAAAATGAAGACCTCTTTGTATTGTATTGGGAAGGAAGAGAAAAAAGAGATCGGGGACCTATATCGATTGCATCACAAGCCACTGTAAAGCGGTATGACAGATCTGTAGAGCTCTTAACTACCGAAATCTTTATGGGAAAAGAAAAAAAGGTTTATGTCGCTTATCTTAGCTTGGGGGATGAAGACTCTTTTATGATCTATAGTGACCATAGTGATTATGAGAGATTTGAACGTATCCTGCAGAGGATGGATCTAGAGGATTAGGGGTCAGTTTGGCTATTATAGTCTTGATATTTGGATATAATGCGGTGAAATTTTGGAATATATGGACGGCATGCAGAACTTAATCAAAAAAATCGATGTTTTGACAGAAATTATTGGAAAACTCAGTGCCGTTGTTTTAATCATTCTTGCTTTGCTGATCGTTTATGATGCTTCTGCCCGCTATCTTTTTTCCACGGGTTCTTTGATGCTGCAAGAGCTTGAGTGGCATCTTTTTGATATTGTCATTTTACTTTCTGTTGCCTACACATTAAAGTACAATCAGCATGTAAGGGTCGATATCTTTTATCAAAAAATGTCACCGCATTTGCAAACACGCATTGATAAGGTAGGACTTATTTTTTTAGTCTTGCCTTTTTCTTTGCTTATGGTCTATGTCGGACTTGATTTTGTGCAGATCAGTTTTTCTCAAATGGATGGTTCTCCCAATGCCGGAGGCCTGCCAATGCGGTTTTTGGTCAAAAGCCTTATTCTTTTGGGCTTTCTTTTTTTAACCCTACAAGCTATCAGTGAGTTTTTACAACTTCAAGAGGACAAGCAATGACAGCGATGCTGATGTTTGTGAGCTCTTTGCTTCTGTTGATGTTAGGCTTTCCAGTCGCTTTTGTTTTTGGATCGGTTGCGATCGCTTTCTCTTTTTTTGTGCCTGACGTGGGAGTTGGTATCCTAGGATTACTTCCTTTTAGGATGTATGGCATTATGGGAAATGTGACTTTGATGTCTGTTCCGCTGTTTATTCTTATGGGCCTTATTTTAGAACGTTCCGATATTGCTAAAGCACTGTTAGAATCTATGGGGAAACTTTTTGGGCCTATTCGCGGCGGGTTGGCTGTATCCGTTATTGTGGTCGGGGCTATTTTGGCAGCGAGTACAGGTATTGTAGGAGCCAGTGTGGTTATGATGTCTGCAATTGCCCTGCCTTTGATGCTTAAACATAACTACAAACAATCCCTTGCCGCAGGAACAATCGCAGCAGGTGGAACCTTGGGGCAAATTATTCCGCCCTCTATTGTGCTGATTGTGTTAGCGGATCAGATGGCTATCTCTGTCGGAGACCTTTTTAGGGCCGCTTTGATACCGGGTATTATTTTGGTAGTTGTATATATTATCTATATATTGATCTATGCTTACAAGTATCCTGAACAGGCCCCCGCCATTACCATAGATGAGCCCTACAGTCAGGTAGTCAAACAAAGTTTTAAAGCGATTGTTGCTCCCTTGCTTTTAATGATAGTTGTATTGGGTTCCATTTTTGCAGGCGTTGCCTCACCTACAGAGTCAGCAGCAGTTGGGGTTATCGGTGCTTTTCTTTTGGGGGTTTCGCAAAAAACGATTGGGCTGAGTGCATTGTTTGATGCATCCAAAGAGACTGTCAAGCTCACGGGAATGATTTTTATGATACTTTTTGGTGCGACCGCTTTTTCATTGGTCTTTAATGAATTAGGCGGTACGCAATTGATTACCCATTTTTTTGCTGAAGATATCGGTTCTCAAAACTTTTTTATCATCATTGCTATGATTGCTGTTTTTGTCTTGGGCTTTTTTATAGATTTTATAGAAATCGCTTTTATTATTGTTCCCATACTGGTACCGATTGTGCATAAGTTTGGCATTGACCCTGTCTGGTTCGCCGTACTTTTGGCTATGAATCTTCAAGCTTCGTTTTTAACGCCACCGTTTGGGTTTGCTCTGTTTTTTCTTAAAGGAGCAGCGGGTAAATTGATCTCTACTTTAGATATTTATAAAGGCGTGATACCATTTATCTTTTTACAGCTTTTTGTATTGTTACTTGTGATACTCTTCCCAATCTTAGCTTTAGGGTGGGTACGATAGATGGAAGATATTTTATATGCTCCCTGGAGAGATGAATATATAACTAATAAAGAGATCAAAGGGTGTGTCTTTTGTCATATCTCGACGCATGCAGATGATGATGCCGATATGCATGTACTTTATCGTGATGAGCACTGTTTTGTGGTGATGAATAAGTATCCCTACACCCCAGGGCACTTTATGGTGATTCCTCATTTTCATACAGAGGCTTTGGAAGATCTTGATCCTAAGATATGGCAACATATCACACTTAAAGCCCAGCAAGGTGTCAGACTTCTCAAAGAACACTTTAAAGCTCATGGCGTCAATCTTGGTATGAACCTTGGTCATGCCGGGGGTGCAGGTATTGCAGAACATATTCATTTTCATGTCGTGCCTCGCTGGAGTAAAGATACCAACTTTATCACATCTGTAGCCAATACGCGAGTCTACTCTACAGATTTTGAAAAAATTTATCAAAAGCTTTTAGAAGAAGCAAAAAATTATTTTATTTAGACAAAGGTGTTCAATTACAGGTCAAACAAAGTAGGTTTGAAAACTCAACTATCAATGTGATATAAGACCGTTAAAGAGCTAGCGACGCTGAGCCCTCCGCTGAGGAGGACGTAGAGTCATCGTAGTTTAGTGAGCTTTGCTCGCTAAGCATATTCATTTAAATAAAAAAGGATTTTATATATGTCAGTTTTAATAGAGTTTAGTATGTTCCCAACCGATAGAGGTGAGAGTAAAAGTGAGTTTGTGGCTCGCGTTTTAGATGTGATTGATACCTCGGGTCTGAATTATCAGCTTACGCCAATGGGTACAGTGGTTGAAGGTGATACGATTGATGAAGTCTTGAAATTGGTCGCAGATTGTTATAAGGTTTTAGAACCGGATTGTAACCGTGTTTCGTCTTTTATGAAATTTGATATCCGAAAAGGTAAAGGTAGCCGATTGGGTACGAAAATTGCTGCTGTAGAAGAGAAATTGGGCAGGTCTGTTAAATCCTAGCCCTAAATAGCCGATTTTATGGGCATATTTAGCTTTAGTAATTGAGGTAAATCCATAGTAGAGAGTCGCTTATGAAGCATAAAGAAGATATTTATAAAGCCCCGAAAAAGTTTATTTCCGAATATTTTGCCGGAATACTTGTTGTTATTGTGACAACACTGTTTCTGGGTTTTGAGATCTTCTCTTTTTATGGATCCGATAACAATAAAAGCTCAGAACTTTTGGCCCAGGGCGGTCAGGAGTGCAATCACACCTTCCCCGAAACGCAACAAACACCGAGTCAAGAGCGTGACGAATCTTCTGAAAAATCTGCTGATAATGAAAAGAAAAAAGTATCCGAACCTACAGCTGTTACGACAACAATAACTGTCGCACCTGTGCAAGATCAAGAACCTCTTAAAAAAGAACCTGTTGAAGCAACCAAAGATGAAGCGGTTGTAGAGAACCCTATCGAAAAGGTTTTGGCTACGACCAATGAAGAAGAAGCATGGAAACTTTATACCACCTATAACGCCTACAGCGATGAGGAGAAAGAAAAACTTCTGAATCATGCAGTTTTTAACAATCACGCAGATAATCTTGCCAAGATGTTGGATGCTGGTTATAGTTTCTCTACGCCGCATTATATGGGTGATGCCAATAAGCTGATCTTTACACGTAAATATCAAGTGGTCATTTTGCTTATTAAGCGTGATTTGATAGATGTTTTTAAAACAAATCAGTATGGCTATACCCTGCTGCATGAGGCTTCAGCTAAGGGTCATTCTGATTTGATTCGACTCTTGGTTTCCAAAGGTGTGGATATTAATGCTCAAGCTCGCAGTGGAGCCAGTGCCTTACATTATCCGACACGCTATGGTTATAGTATTACGGTAAATACACTATTAGAGTTAGGTATTGATCCCAATTTAAAAGCAACGCTTAACTATGGTGCCATATCGTGGAATCAGTCAACGGCTTTACATATTGCTACAAAACGCGGTTTTAGCAAACTGGTTAAAAAGCTTTTAGATACTGGTGCGGATCCTTCAATTAAAGATGCCCATGGTATGACTGCTTTAGATATTGCGAAACAGTTGAACCATGAAGACATTATGCTTTTGCTAAAACCTGAGGATGCTGAATCAGATGAAGACGAGAGTGTGGATGCAGACGAGCGTTCAGATGAAGATGACAATACTACATTGGATCATACACAATCAGAAGAGCCAGCTCTTAATGATGAGCAAGAGTCTAACGATGAAACAACACAGACAGAACCAGGTGTTGATGAAATCAGTACCGTAGATCAAGTCCAGACTATGTCAGAGAGTAATAATAGTTTTAATTAGTATCTTTTTTCTTCTTGCTTTAAACTTCCTTAAAACAAACTTTTGATATAATCCCGCGTTCCTTGCTCTTTTATCATTTAATCGAAGTAATGTATGACAAAAGAAAGGGCGTAAACCAAAAGGAGAAACATTCCATGAAACAATACGAATTATTGTTTGTTGTTAAACCAACACTAACAGAAGAAGAGATCGCAAGTGAAATTGCAAACGTTAAAGCATCTATCGAAAAAGATGGTGGTGAAATCGTTGCTACTCAAGATGTGGGTATGAAAAAACTTGCTTATGAAGTAGCAAAAGCAAACCGTGGTTATTACACAGTTTACTATTTTAGTGCTAACCCAGCATCAATTAATGAGATCGAACGTTTAATCCGTTTAAATGAAAACATCTTAAAATTTATGACTGTTAAGTATGAAAGCAAGCGTGAGCGTGTTGCATTCGATGCTGCAGTAAAAAAAGTAACTGCTAAAAAAGCGGCACCTGCTAAAGAAGCAGAAGAAGCACCAGCAGAAGCTTAATTTTAAACAGGAGAAGCTGAAATGTTTAACAAAATAATTTTAGTTGGAAATCTAACTAGAGATATCGAACTTCGTTATACAAATGGCGGAACAGCATTAGCCAAGACTGCCATTGCAACGACTCGCAAATTCAGCAGTAATGGTGAAAAGAAAGAGGAAGTTTGTTTTGTTGACATTACTTTTTTCGGAAGATCTGCAGAGATTGCAAATCAATATTTGAGAAAAGGGAGCAAATGTCTGGTTGAAGGTCGTTTGATGTTTGAACAGTGGACCGATCAACAGGGACAAAAACGCTCGAAGCATAGCGTAACCGTGGAATCTATGCAGATGTTAGATAGCAAAGCTGACGGTCAAGCGGGCGGGTACAATACGCCAATGCAAGACAACACTCAGGGCATGACACAAAGTTTTGGCGGCAGTGAGGCATATAATGCCGGTCAACAGCAGCAAAACGCTTATCAAGCTCCTGCTCAGCAACAGCAGCCACAACAAAGTGGTGGATATCAGCAACCGCAGCAGCAAGGTGGGTTTAATGGTGGAGCAGGGCAAAATCAAGCTGCGTCACAGCCGACTTACCAGCCGCAGACGAGTATTCCAGAATATGACATCGATGAAGATGAAATTCCATTTTAGAAAATAGAAACTAAGGATAATACCATGGCAGAAAAAAGAAAATATAAAAAAAGATATTGCAAATATTGTGAACAAAAAATCGATTTTATCGATTATAAAGAAGTAGGTACATTTAAATTCTCTCTATCAGAGCGTTTTAAAATTATGCCACGTCGTTTAACAGGTAACTGTAAACGTCACCAAGAGATGGTAACAGTTGCCATCAAACGTGCTCGTCAAACAGCACTTATTCCTTACATCGTTGACCGTAAAAACGTTGTAGCTAACCCTTTTGAAGGTCTATAGGTCTTAGGACTTATAGCCTCAACTCTTTAAAAATCCCCATATACTTTTTAAACTAAACACATTTTCCAACGCACAC
>JBFHUP010000095.1:0-6586 GCA_041589975.1 Sulfurimonadaceae bacterium
TATAGGCAGACACCCTAGATTGTGCCCGTAGCCCATCTTGTGAGCTAAAAAGAGGCTGTGAGCTCCGGCATTAACCACAACAAAATCTGCATAGTAGGTCTCTTTATTGGTTGTGATCTTGTAACCCCGTTTACCACTGCGTTCTATGGTATCGACTTGGGTATTAAGAAAAAGCTCCACATCCGTATTGGGATCATTTTGGGCATTTTCGATCATCGAAATGGCCATTTTTTCATAATCTACCGTCGTCCATTCGCCCTGAGCACCGATGCCTACGATAGGCTCTGGTCGCTCTTGCCCTTTGGCATCCAAAACCACACGTGGTTCGATCTCTTTAAGCTTTTCCTTATCCCATACTTCCAGATAGGGGAAAAGCTCTGAAAACTCCTCATAGCGGTGTAGTAAAAACTCCACCTCCTCTTCCCCCACACCCAAAGCCATCTTCTGATGCGAAAAGATCGCTTTGTTTTGAAGCTGATACTGCAGACAATACTTCTCAACCATCTTGGCCGTTCTTTTGGTAATGGCAGCTTTTTCCAAAGTATAATTGGTCTCGATATCGCCTACGTGAATCGTTTGAGAGTTACTGGTACCTTTACTGTTGAGTGTAGCTACCCCCTCATACTTCTCTAAAATACCCACACTTTGTACATCAGTATAACGGGCAAGTTCATAGGCCAATGCCGCTCCCGAGATACCCGCTCCTACAATTAAAACTTCAAAATTTCGCTTGGACATAGTAGAGCCTTCTATAAGTTATGCCCATAATATAGCACGAGCAACATTAGCCGGATTTTAAAAAGCAATATCGATATGAAAAATAACGACAACTATTTATTCCAGTTTACCAAGAAATACGCAGTAAAAATATCATTTATTTGAAAATCTTATCTTAAATACACTGCTTACTTATCTTTATTGCGAAGAATTATGGTATTATTAAGTCACTTTGAATGTCAAAGGAGGAGCTATGTCACAAAAGAGCAGTAGTACACTCTATTATGATAAATACTTTGATATCAATATTCATCCATTCACTTTAAGCTTTTCCAACAAAGCGTTGGAAACAAATTTTATCAAAAAACTTCGGGCGAGTAATCTCTTAAAAGTACGTATGGGCTCACTGCTTATTATCGTTCTTTTTGCCTCTTATGGACTGCTTGATAAAGCGACCTACCCCTCTTTTTATCTACAGATGTGGAGCATTCGTCTGCTGTTGGTAGCAACACTTCTGTTCATCTTTTTTCTCACTTTCAGACGCAAATGTGTGCAACATGTAGAGCGTATCAGTATTGTTATCCTTTTTGTCTCGGGGGCCACCTTGTGTTACTTCTATACCTTTCCTTTAGAGACCAAATATGCCTACACCTTTTTCTCATCCTATACGCTGCTTCTTATCGGTTCCTTTGTACTGCTTGGCCTGCGGTTTATCACTATCGTTAAGTCCGTGCTGATACTACATGCCAGTGCCACCTATATATTTTATATTCAAATGGATCAGGTACTGTTTTACTCCTACGGAATCCTCTTTATCTCTATTCTTGCCTTAGTAGGATTTGGTTCTTACTTTTCTGAACTCTATCAACGTAAACTCTTTTTAAATGATCAATATCTTAACCATCTGAACAGTGATCTTAAAAGAGCCAAAAAAACATTGACCGATCAAGTTAACCGAGATCCGCTGACCAATCTTTACAACCGACGCTATTTCCATACCATCTCTGATGACTACTACCAGCTTACCAAACGGGAAAACAGAGATCTTTGTGTGCTTTTAATAGATATAGACCGCTTTAAATCCATCAATGATAATTACGGTCATCTCACAGGTGATGCAGTCATTTTAGCTTGTGCAAAGACACTGTTATCGAACATCCGTTCCAGTGATATCCTGGCACGTTTTGGAGGCGAAGAGTTTGTGATTTTAATGCCTTCAACAGACATTGAAGGAGCCTGCCACATCGCTGAAAAACTTCGACTTGCTGTAGAAAAAAGCACGGTTTTAAGTGAAGAGAAAAAAGAGGTACACTTTACTATCAGTCTGGGTATCGATCAAGTCAATATCCATCAAAAAAATGGCTTAGAGCAAGCCTTTAACCATGCGGATAAAGCCCTCTACGCCGCCAAGGCAGCCGGACGCAACAGTATTAAGACCTTTGAACACAAAAGTTAATCACTCATGACGGCTTTACCCTATTTCAGATAAGCCTCAATCATTTTACTTTTACTCATAAAGTTTGAAGCATAACTAAACAGATCAAAAAAGTCTTTGTCGCTAAAACCGAATGTATACAACTGTTTCAGGTCATCTTTTCCAAATAGATCAGGCGTATAAAGAGCCTTTAACACAGCCTGCAATAAACTCTTTTGGGATACTTCAAAAGGGATATTATCTATTTCATCTGTAATGTTATGAATAATCCTTGCATCCGCTTGCATTGCAGTTAACATCTTTGCATTGAAATTAGTACAATAACTTCTGCACTCTTTTGAAGCGATATATAGTCTCATAAAGGGCAACAGATCCTTATTAATCTTTTCATGAGCCATGATATATTGATTGTACTGCACAAAATCTTTCATAGCCTCTAAATCTATCGTGGCAAAAAGTTCAAAATGGGGTGGTACAAACCCTAAAGCTTTTTCGATCATCCTATAGAGCAGTTTCAACTCTCCTGTAGCATCCTCTTTCTTAACGGTATCAATAATAAACATCCTATCTCCTTTCATAACTAGACTTAACGGTCTAGTAAAAAGTGTACAAAAAGAGATCTTAAACTAGACTGAATGGTCTAGATACTATTTTAATGATTTTAAATAAGCAATAAGGTGATTAATGGCGTGTAAATATCTCTCTTTAGAAGATTGTTTGGGGCTTAAAGAGAGGTTTCCCCAAACTGTGGCAATGACAAACTCAGCTAAAGATTCATGATCCACATTTTCTTTTAAATGAGAGTTCTTAAGCAATGAGGTGATTTTATTTCTCATTTTTTCATAGATGGCATTGATAGATTTTTCAAACTCTTTGTCTACAGGTGACATTTCTTGATTCAAACGATTTAAAGGGCACCCATAACTTACAAGCTCATTCTTATTTGATACCTTTAAAATACTATTAATAAGTGTATTGATCTCATGCTCATTATCAATCTTATCGAGCTGATAAAATTCGTCCATTCGGGGAGCAATTCGCTCTTGTATCACCGCTAATACCATCTCTTTTTTAGATTTAAAGTGATGATAGAGGGATCCTTTAGGGATCTGACACGCTTCTAAGATCATCGACATGCTGGTGCCGTTATAACCATGTATATAGACAAGCTCAAAAACAGCATCCAAAATTTTTTCTCTTGTAGAAGGTTTGTTGGGCATAGCCGATTACACCTGGGCCAGCAGCCGTCGTACCATGGTCTGATGCTTCGCATTGGTACTTAGCATGTAGAGCCGTTTATAGGTCGTGACCAGTTTCTCATCCGGTGCTCCGTTTAAAAATCGGATCTGTTTGGCGTTGGCGTAGTTGATAAGCTCTTTAAGATAGTTGGGTGCCAAGATCCCCACCTCATCCAAGATACAGTGAAAATAGACTTGGGCATCTGCTTTGGAGCTTTGCTCTCTTGCAAGACTAAGCATTGCAATATAAACCATTGCTTTGACCATCACATCCGTACCGTTTGACCCGATCCCGTCAAGTGAAGTGACAAAACCTGTATCGTGACCATTTTCTATCGCTCTAAACTCCAATACAAAACTATCTTCAATTGAAAGAAGATCATTTTTCTCCTGATCCAGTGCCTTAGAGAGATCAACCATGATGTTCATGACATCTTTATGATACTTTTTATCGCTACCTTGACTAAAAAGATTTTCGTTACCGTAAGGCATCTCTTGAATGAGCTCCTCAATGGCTTTAAGTAGATTAAGTATCGGATTATCCGAAGCTCTGAATTTAAGCTCAATCTTCTCGATAACCTTGATGCCTTGCAGATCACCCAAGGTCTTGTTGATTCGATTGACCGTCTTACGAATCTCACCATCAGCTTTAAGAAGATCCGTTGTCTCACTGGCGATATGGTGCAGTGTCGTACTATATAGACGTGCTACTTCCGTTTTAAAGGTATCGATCTTATTATCAAGCACAAAACTCTCTAAAGCACGGGCCGCTTTAATCATCTCAACCTCATCTTCATTAGCTGGTCGTTCGATGTTAAAAGAGCTGTTCACAGAGAGCTTGTCAAAGACTTTACGCAGTTTTTTACCCAATTCGGAAGAGGTGCGTTCTTTACTGTACGAAGCCTCTTTGATTATCTCTATAAGATCTTTAAGGCTCTCATCATTGGGATCAACATTGTCAAAGCCCGCATCTAAAGCTTGACCAAATCCTGACTGTCTAAAGGTTTCAAAACTCGAAAGTTCACCTTTGAGCCTGTTAGATTCTTGCCGCATTTGAGCTACGGCTTGAGAAAGGGCTTGATGCTGCTGCTCAAACTCATATTTGTGAGCATTAAAGGTATGTGTCTTTTTATTATAATCCTCTTTAAGAGCTTCTAGCTCCTGCTCTTTGGCTTTGAGTCCGCTAAAGAGCCTTTTGGTATCGATCTCATACTCTTTGACCAGATCTGCAAACGCTTCGACAGTTTGCATCTTGTGTGCAATCTGCTGCAGCTCTTTGCCATACTCCTGTAGAAGCTGAGTATCAATACCGCCCTCTTGTAAAGCCTTCTCTTCCTCTTTTCGCATCCCTTCGATCTTGGCATCAAAGGCCTCTTGAAGCAGGGCCAACTCTTTTTCTGACTGCTCTTTATTAAGAACTGCTGTTTGCGTGAGCTGCTCTTTTTGTGCAGCTGTCTGCTGCACTAATGTGTTACGTTTTTCTAAAAACTCTGCCTCTTTGGCTTTAAAAGTTTCCTGCTCTTGTTCATACACTATTAGAGCCTGGTCAACAGCTGTTTGCGTCTCTGATTGGGCCTTGGCTTTAAGCTCGGTCGCCTCTTTTTCTAAACGCTCTACCGCTTCGGTGGCTTCTAGTGTAGCTCTTTCAAGTTTGGGCTGATCCGTCACACAACTGTCTAGTTTTTGACGCAGTGCCTGTTCTTGTCGCTTTAAGGCGTTGATCGCATTACGGGTTTCATTTTCAAGTTCTGCTTTGTTGTGCTCATGAGAGCTTACCAGACTTTCCAAACGCTGCTGTAGATCATTTCGCTGCTGCTGCAAAGCATCGATATCAAAATCAACGGCCTCTAAAGCATCAAAATCAAGCTCCAATCCCAAAAGCGAATCCCCATCTTTAAGTTGTGGCGAAAGATTGGCACTAAAAAGCACCTCCTCTTTAAGGACTTTAAGCAGCTTATCTTGATGTGTCGGCTTCTTAGCTTTGATAAACCCAAAGAGCGAGTTTTCATAATGCTCGATCTTTGCATCAAGCTGCTCTTTAGCCTTGGTAAGATCCTCTTTGCTTCTTAGATAGCGTTCACGATTCGATTGCAGGGTTTGAGCCAGACTCTGCTCTTTTTGAGAAACTTGGCCAAAAATCAGTTCAAGATCTTTTTTGATCATACTCATCTCACTGTTAAGATCATGCAGTTTTTGGGTAGAGAAGCGTTTGGCTTCTACAGCAGCCTGAAGCTCTTGCTGCAAAAAAGGTCGATTTTGCAACGACTCTAAAGCAAAATTGGCTTTTTGATACTGCTCTTTAGCTTCTAAAAGTGAGGATCTTAATGCCTCAATCACTTCGTGTCGGTTCTGATCAAAATGGTGCAACTGTTCTTGATGTTCTTGCATCAACGCAGAGAGTTTTTCATTAAACGCTCGATCCGAAGCATTGATCTGATCCACAATGCTTTGCTTTTGGGTGTGAAAACTTTGCAATTCTTGTGATTTTAAAGCCTCAAACTGCTCAGTGATAGAGGTAAACATCTGTGTCAACAGTGACTTTTGCTTCTCAACCGCTGCTGCTTGCTCTTTAAGTGCCGGTAAACTGGCTACTTCGGCTACCTTGCTTTGAATATCTTCTTGATCATAAAAGGCCTGCTTGGCAACAGCCTGCTTGATATCATTTTCTAAAACAGCAGAAGATCTTAAAAAGATGTTTTTCTCATCCTCATACTGCTCTTTATCACGTTCAAAATTACGTTCTGATTCTGCCATCTCCCCTTGTTTGGACTCAAGTTGGTTTTTGAGATCATCTAGCATAACCTCTTTATGAGATTTATTGGCTTGCAACTGAGCTAAAGATGTGGCAATGGCCTCATTATGCTCTTGCAGTTGTGTCAGTGTGCCTATCGCTTCAATGATCGTCGCTTCATGCTTTTCAAAATTTTTAATATCTTCATACTGCTGGGTAAAGCCCTCGATCATCTGCTCCATCTGACCCAGATCAATCGGAGCAAATCCACTGATACTGGCTGCCAATGACTTTTTGATCGAACCCGAATCAAGCTTGGAGTTCACAAAGATATTAGAAAGCGTTTTTGCGATCTGCTCATACTCAGCATTGGCCTGAAAAAAGCTGTAGGTAATGAGCCTGCGGTCCTGTCCGTAAAGGATGTTTTTATACTCTTTAGAGCTGTTTATCACGGGTGAAAGTTCA
>JBFHUP010000096.1:0-6524 GCA_041589975.1 Sulfurimonadaceae bacterium
ACACCCAAAAAGCAAGAAAAGAGTTTATCTTAAAGGGTGAAGACCCCACAGATGAGAAGGTTATTGAATGTTGTCGTCATCAGCTTACCACTGATATGATGGACCGTATTTACAGTAATATTAAGATCAATTTTGGACATCTTTTTGCTTTGGTTTTAGCTTTTTGGGACGAGGAGGAAACACTCGATATCAATGAGTTTAAAACCCGTTTGTATATGATTGCCAAGACGCTTCGACGCTTTAAGACAATTAAATCTGACCGAGAGTTGGGTGGGGAATTTTATCTCATTTTAACAGACGAATATTATGAACCCTTTGACAAAGCTTTGGAAATCGCCAAAGCTCAAGGTGTGGTAGAGCTTATTGACGAAAGGCATATCTCGATCAATAAAAAGGTTTTTTTTGACGAACATACCTTTACCGATATTCGCATTAAAAACACTTTTTTAGTGATCTACCATGAGGTAGCGATCCTGGATCAGCTTATTGAGTGTGTCAAAGGGGTTTTGATTAAACCTCGGTTTGAGCTTCAAAAGGATGCTTGTCACTATGTATACAGTTATGATGAGAAGACCTTCAGTCACGATTATCAAACCTTTTATTCGGTCTTTTACTCCAAACCTAAAGAGGTGGGTAAGCCCTTTATGCTTTACAACCCTGATTACAGTACAGGCATGGTGCTGTCACATGGATACAAATCAGCTCCCAAAGAGATCGAGGACCTGGCTCATTTTATACACAGTTTGAAAATTAATGTTTATGGGGTGAGGCTTTCAGGACATGGTACGATGCCTGAGGATTTGCGTGATCGAAGTTGGAAGGATTGGTACAATGCCTATAACAGGGGGTTTGCCGCACTGTCTCAGGTCTCTAAAAAGATCTATATGGCAGGATTTTCAACAGGCGGATTGCTGACGCTTTTAGCCGCTTCCAAAAAAAACAATAAAGTGGATGGTCTGATCTGTATCAATACGGCTTTACGTCTTAAGGATATCAAGTTCAATTACGTGTTGCCCACCGTTAATATGATTAATAACTTTTTGGCTCTTTTTAATGCAGACATTGATTATGTCGAGACGGAACCTGAAAATCCAGATATTAATTATAGCAAGCACTACCTCACTTCTGTTGGAGAACTGAAAAAACTGATTGAAAAAACCGATGAGATACTAGATCATATCACAGCCCCTATTTTAATCATCCAAGGAGATGAAGATCCGGTCGTTGATCCTCAAAGTGCTCACACGATCTATGATAAGGTCAAAAGCGAGAAAAAAGAGCTGGTGATGGTCCCTAGTAATCATCATGTGATCGTAACACGTCCTGAAAAAGAGAAGGTCTTTGAAGCGATTAAGAACTTTTTAGGGTGCTAACTGCCCTGTTGTGCCAGGGTGTCAAGAAAAAGTGGCTGTTAACGTTAGCATGCTATAATCTCACTAAAAAAGAGTCTGAGTGATCCCCTATACCCTTAAAGATGTCCGTGTTATGACAGATCAGGATACCTTTTCTCGTGGATATGATGCCAATGAAGCCAATCTGAGTAAGATCGTCAGTGTTAAAAAAGTCTCTGATGATGTGATGCAGATTATGGCTACGACACAAGGCAGTGATCTGTATAAGCAGACGATTAATGTCTATAATCGCGGGGCGTCGATTAAACTCTTAGGACAATGCTCCTGCTACGTGGGGATTAACTGTAAACACATCATCTCTGCCTCTTTAGCCCATCTTGATAGTGTCAGTGAAGATGAGATCATAGATGATGGTAGGATCCAAAGTGATGCACTAAAAGTGACGCAATGGTTGGATCAGCTTTTGGCTGTAGAGGATGAAGAGGAAAACTTCGCTACCTCGACTGTACTACTGTATGAACTCAGAATGTCCCGTTCGATGATGGATGTGGATATGACACTTTATACGGCCAGGGTACTGAAAAGCGGAGGTTTTGGCAAGGTGAATAAAGCCCGACCGACAGCGATATTTAGCAATTTTTCAACGCCTGAATATTTTCGGGCTGCGGATAAAGAGGCGATTCCTTATTTTAAAGCTTTGGGTGGGGGTAAAGAGGTCACGGTTTCCTTACGCGGAAAGCTGGGAGCTTTGCTTTTGGAAGCCGCGATTCAAACAGGACGCTGTTTTTGGCAGCGTTCGCATACTAAACCTATTGCCATGGGCTCCCCTCGAATATTACAAACGAAGTGGCTGGATGTGGATGGGTATCACTCCCGTCTGGGTTTTGATATCGGTGATGAGAGTGTGATGATGCATACGCAGCCGATCTTTTATTGTGATACCAAAGCTAAGATAGTCGGTCTTATTGAGAGTGATCTGAGTCAAAGACAGCTAGAACTTCTCAAGCAGGCTCCTATAGTTTCTAATGAGCATAAAAAAAGTGTCAGCCACAAGCTTGCACACAAGCTTGACCTGCCTATGACAGGCCATGAAGATATCACACTGATTGAAGATGCTCAACCGAAGCCTCTGATTCGTCTATTTTCCCAAAAAAAACGATATGGGATCAACCTTGATTTTGTTTATGATAATGTGACTATTGAGGGACTGCCGCTACGGGTAAGCACTTTTATCGATACAGAGAATCCTGTGAGAGTGATGCGAAATCAGTCGTTGGAAAAAAATTATCTTTCGATGCTGTTTGGGTATGGTTTTGTCATTGATAAAGAAAAACTCATTCCTGATCCTGATAAAACACAATCCGAACAGATCCAATCGTGGCATGCGTTGCTTGAGGCTCGAAGCAGTTTGGAAGAAGCCGGTTTTGTAGTAGAGATAGAGGAGAGTTTTGATTACCGTTTTGAGTCGATCACAGAAGTCGATGTGTCGATTGAACCAGAGAGTCACTGGTTTGATGTCACTATGCATATCGATGTCAATGGTGAGCAGCTACCGCTTTTACCTGTGATCAGTCAGCTTATAGAACAAAAAAGGGCTCTGGATGATCTGCCACAATCAATGTATTTTGCTATTAGTGATACACAATT
This sequence comes from Sulfurimonadaceae bacterium, assembly GCA_041589975.1. Classification (GTDB taxonomy): domain Bacteria; phylum Campylobacterota; class Campylobacteria; order Campylobacterales; family Sulfurimonadaceae; genus JBFEYF01. Next base: position 3,000 of record JBFHUP010000096.1, read on the forward strand.
TATCTCTTTGGATGCCAGAGTCTTTAAACCGATACTGAAGATGATCTATGAGCTTTTTGGGGAGTACAGCGGTGAAGGTCTGAAGCTGACCTCTTATGATGCCCGAGTACTTGACAATCTGAGAGGCAAAGAGTTCGGTTTTCGTAAGCCTCATGAACTAACGACACTTAGTGCTGAGCTGAAACATTTAGAAGAGAGAAAGCCTGTATCGGTAGCCAAAGGGCTGGATGCAACGTTGAGAGATTATCAGGTAGCCGGTGTGACCTGGTTGGATTTTTTACGGCAGTATGGCTTTGGCGGTATCTTAGCCGATGATATGGGTCTGGGGAAGACCCTGCAGACCTTGGCTCATTTGCTGCATGAAAAAGAGTCGGGACGCATGGATAAGCCGGTACTTATTGTTGCTCCGACCTCACTGCTTGGCAATTGGCGAAAGGAAGCGGCTCACTTTACACCAAACCTTAAGGTTGCGGTCTCTCACGGCAACGCTCGTAAAAAGATCTTACAAAGTTTAAAAGATTATGACTTGATCGTAACAACCTACAGTTTGATCCATAATGATCTGGAGAAACTGAAAAAACAGACTTTTTATTATTTGATTTTGGATGAGGCCCAGAAAATTAAAAACAGCCGTTCCCAATCAGCTCAAGCGGTCAAAAAGATTCAAGCGGAACACTTTTTAGCCCTTACTGGTACACCGATGGAAAATCATCTGGGCGAACTTTGGTCTATTTTTGATGTGGTCGCTCAGGGATTGCTGGGTAGTGAAAAGCACTTTAAAGAGCTTTACCAAAAACCGATAGAAAAAGAGCAGGATCAAACGAGACAAGAGATGCTTAACCGCCGTATTCAGCCCTTTATGATGCGTCGTACCAAACAAAAAGTGGCTAAAGAGTTGCCTGCTAAAACAGAGATCGTGCATACAATCCCTTTTGACAATGACCAAGCGACACTCTATGAGACCATTCGTGTGACCATGGAGAAAAAGGTCAGAGATGCGATTAAAGAGATGGGACTTTCTAAGAGTCATATTACGATCCTGGATGCCTTATTAAAATTGCGACAAGTTTGTTGTGACCCAAGACTGCTTACTTTGCCGGAGGCTCAAAAAGTAGGAAGTTCGGCCAAACTATCTGCTTTGTTGGAATTGGTTGTTGAGATGGTAGAGGAGGGCAGAAAGATATTGATCTTTTCCCAGTTCACTTCGATGTTGGATATCATCGCTGATGCCTTGAGTCAAGAAGAGCTTAGATTTACACAGCTTACGGGGGCGACGTCCAACAGGGAAAAGGTAATCGAACGTTTTCAGTCGGGTGAAGTTGATATCTTTTTGATCTCTTTAAAAGCAGGAGGTGTGGGCCTGAATCTGACCCAAGCTGATACGGTTATACATTATGATCCCTGGTGGAACCCTGCAGCCCAAGATCAAGCCACCGATCGGGCCTACCGTATCGGACAAGAAAACCCCGTCTTTGTTTATAAGTTGGTTATTGAAAATTCGGTTGAAGAGAAGATCTTAGCCATGCAAGAGCGTAAAAGAGCTTTGGCTGACAATCTGTTTGAACATGCGAATGAGGGGATGCAAAGCCTTGATTCTGGAGCTTTATTGAAGTTATTTGAATAGTTTGTGTGCATAAATACTAAAATATTTATGCATCACATTTTATTCTAGAAGAAGTAGTGAAGACCTACGGTCATCATGTCGGTTTCATAGATACCTGTTTTTGTACTTGTAATACTTAAAAAGATAATTTGGTCATCAATTGGTTCATAGTCAATTTGTAAACCGGTACTGAGGTGAGCTCTATCATCACCTTTTGCTCCACCTAATTCACTGTTTTCAGATAAAAAACCAAGGCGGGCTTTAACAGCAAACTCTCCAGTTACCATGACTCTGTAAGTAGCGTAACTTGCATACGTTTTAACATCCAAATCTGGTTGGGTAGTATCAACGTCTTTATGACCATCTAAAGGTTGAGTGTACTCAAACTCTAAGCCTAAACCTTGTTCAGGAGTAAAACCAAATCTTGCAGAAATTGCTTTTGCAGAACCATAATCGGGATCTGAATAGTCTTGATCAACATAACCAATGGCAACATATCGATCAACCTCTGCGGCTTGAAGCGTTGTAGATAAACCAAAAACTGCTAATGCAGCTAAAAGTATTTTTTTCATTATTAATCCTTTGAGTTTAGAATGTTGTTGCTGTAAAGCTTTAGTGGTTAAACAGTTAGTAACTAAGCTTTAAATTCAAGCAGTAGATCGACCTGACTGAAAATAAATGTAGTGAAAGAGGAGTTGCAACGCTTTAAAATGATAATTTATTCGATTTTTAATGTCTTGATTTGTTGTTTGGGTTTAATGTTATAACAAAACAAGCCCCTTCATCACTGTTGTAGGCATAGATCTCACCGTTATGGTGTTGTTCGATGATGGTTTTTGACATATGAAGGCCCAGACCTGTGCCGTTTTTAGCTGTTTTTGTGGAGAAGTAGGGAACAAAAATCTGGGGAATGATAGAAGCTGGTATGCCGCCGCCATTATCACAAATTTCTATGATGACACTCCCGTTTTCATCACGCGTTCGGATACTTATTTTAGGTTGTGCTATCCTGTTTTCTTTAAAGTTATCCTCCGCATTTTTTAAAATACTCAAAATGACCTGCATCATCTCATTTTCATACAATTTTATTATTATACTGCTTTCATAGTGCTCTTCAATAAGGACGCCATCTGCGGCTAATGAGGCTCTAATAATATCTAAAGCTCTAGTTATAGGCTCTTTAATGGCTGTCTGGGTGCTCTCTTTGTCCGGTTTATAAAAGTTTCTAAAGTCATTAATAGTGGTTGAGAGGCTCTCAACACAGTTGTCAATATCTTTAAGATAGCTGCTCAACTTTTCGATACTTTCAACAGTATGGGCTTCATCGCTAAAATCAAAATTTCTAAGTTCAAGTTTCATTTGGATGTTGGCGGAAATGGCAGAAATAGAACCAAGGGGCTGACGCCACTGATGGGCTATCATACTAAGCATCTCTCCCATTTGAGCTAATCGTGATTGCTGTTTCATGATCTGTTCTTGGATCAAGCTTTTTCGTTCATGCTCTTCGACTTGATGATTTAGGTTTTTTTGTCTACAAAAAGATATAAAGATCTTCCGATTGTTTTTTTCAGTCAAATATCCGCTGATAGAAGAAAAAAGAAAGCTACTTGAGATTAGAAATATCGCAAAAAGTATATGCTCTTGGCTCATGTCCGTTGAAAGCATGACCGGGGTAAAAATCGAGATCAAGAGCGTCACGCTTAACAAAGAGATAACAAAAGGAGCTCCGGAGAGTAAAAAGATACCGATGATAGATAAGATAAATACCGCATAGTTGAGTTGCTGATAGCCATGGCTTAGATAAAGAGTAATGACGGGGCCACTGCTGATAAAGGTCATGGTGATACATAGTACTAAAGGGATGTTGTTTCGAAAAAAAGCAGTTGTACTTACCCATAAAAATATCAGTCCCGTAGGAAATA
>JBFHUP010000097.1:0-6515 GCA_041589975.1 Sulfurimonadaceae bacterium
GTATAGATATGTTTGATTGTGTTATGCCCACACGCAATGCTCGAAACGGAACACTCTTTACCAGCTTTGGACGTATAACCATTAAAGCATCCCGATTTAAAACGGACCCCAATCCCATTGACCCTGAGTGCCAATGCTATACTTGCCGACGCTACAGCCGAGCCTATCTCAATCATCTCTTTAAGGCTAAGGAGCTCACCTATGGTCGTCTTGCATCGCTTCACAATCTGCACTACTATCTTGATCTTGTAAAGCAGGCACGTGAGGCCATCATTGAAGGGAGATTTGATGCCTTTAAAAAAGCTTTTTATCACAAAAGAGGAGTCTAAATGAAACTGGGTGTAAACATCGATCATATCGCTGTATTAAGAAATGCACGACAAATCAATGATCCCGATCCTTTGGATGCTCTTGGTATTGTCAAACGAGCAGGAGCCGATCAGATCACCATTCACCTTAGGGAGGATCGTCGCCATATCCATGATGCAGATGCCAAAGCCATCATTCAAAATTCGGCACTTCCTGTGAATCTGGAGTGCTCTTTAGACCCCGAAATCCTCAACATAGTCTGTGAGCTCAAGCCACATAGGGCGACATTGGTTCCAGAAAAGAGAGAAGAGGTAACAACAGAGGGCGGCCTTGATGTCTTAAGCCATTTTGGAAAACTAAAACTGGCTGTCGAACAACTGCATGCCCATGATATTGAGGTGTCCCTATTTATTGACCCTGATCTACAGACCGTTGAAGCATGCCATAAACTGGGCGTTACATGGGTTGAACTTCATACCGGAACCTATGCCAATATCTTTGCCATGCTTTACTCCAACCTTTCTAGATCCCGACACTCTGTTAAAAGTCTGGAAAAACTATCCAAAAATGAATTAACAAAGGCTCTAAAAAGCAGCATCCAACAACTTCACAAAGCTGCAACCGAGGCGGACAAGTTAAAACTCAAAGTGGCTGCAGGCCATGGGCTAAATTACCACAATCTCGATGCTATTTGCGACATAACCGAGATCGAAGAGCTTAATATCGGTCAAAGTATCATTGCACGATCAGTTTTTAGCGGACTAGAAAATGCCGTTATCCAAATGAAAGAGCTTATAAAATAGATCATGAAAAAAGTAGCCATCAGCGTAGGTGATCTTAATGGTGTCGGCTTAGAGATACTGTTGCGTTCACACAAAGAGGTCACCAAGCTGTGTGACCCCATCTACTGCATCAATAAAACTGTTTTACAACAAGCAGCCCATTTACTTGACATACCGCTTGATCCGACAATATGCACAACCCATCTTGCAGGCGAAGTTATTATTCAACCCGGATCGACACAAGCCGACAGCGGCCAATACAGTTTTGATTCTTTCTTGCAAGCTATTGAACTGGCCCAAACCAATCAAGTTGATGCCATTGTAACCCTGCCGATCAACAAAGAGGCATGGAGCCTTGCCAACATCGCTTATAAAGGGCACACCGACTATTTAAGAGATCACTTTAAACAAGAAGCCATTATGATGCTAGGCTGCGACGATCTTTATGTGGCACTTTTCACGGAGCATATCCCACTAAATGAAGTTATTAGAAGTCTCGATCTTGATAAACTCCGCCGTTTTTTAATCAACTTTTATCATGCAACACACTTCGAAGAAGTAGCCGTTTTGGGCGTCAATCCTCATGCAGGTGACGGGGGTGTATTAGGTAATGAGGAAACGATTATCATTCAGGCAATAGATCAAGCCAATCAAGAGCTGGACAAAAAAATATTTTTCGGTCCGGTCGTTCCTGATACGGCTTTTACCCCTATGAGTCTGAAAAACTGCAATCGCATCGTTGCTATGTATCACGATCAAGGCCTTGCCCCGCTTAAAGCACTCTATTTTGATCACAGTATCAATGTCTCTTTACATCTACCTATCATTCGAACATCCGTAGACCACGGTACCGCTTTTGATATCGCTTATCTCAACAAATCCCCTAAAACCCTAAGTTACATGAATGCAATCAAGGCAGCAGTCAACAATTTTTCCCACAAAACAGAAACTTCTTAGATCAGTAAAAACGCTATTTTAGGCTATGTAACTTTTTGCATTATATCTTTTAAAGCCCTATTTAGAGGAATTTGTGTGATTTTTTTGTTATAATCATAGTTAAATAGATTTTCTGAAGGTAATGCTTTATGCAAGAAGAAAAAATTGAAACTTTTTTGACACAAATACGATCTCTAGATGCACTGGCTTTATCCATTGTGGAGGAGCTTAAACTGTGCAAACTCAAAAACGAGATGTTGACCACTGAAAAGGTCAAACTTGAAGAGGAGATTCGTTTACTTCGTGCTGAAAACGCCCAACTTCTACACGCAAAAGAAGAAGCAGTTGCACAGACAGAAACAGCTAAGCCTAAACCTAAAAAAACTAAATCAAAAGCGGTTGAGTCAGATGCTCCAACACTTTTTTAGCAGTCGCCGATGAAAAGACGTCAATTTTTAAAACTCACTCAGTCTGGAATCATTATCGCAGCGGCAGCCCCATCAGTTAATGCCCTAGATGCTTTAATCAAAGAGGATCACGATCTAACACTGCAACTCATACATGAAGAGGCTTGTGCCGATGCCCTTATCGATGAAAGTTTTTTAGAGCCTCGAGAGGATGACATTATTGCTTCTGCCAAAGAGTATAAAATTCTCTATTCACTGTATCAGCGTCTTTCTCGACTGCAACGCGTGGTCGGCCATGCTCATTTTAATGTTATCAATTTTGACACCGCTATTAAAACGGCTCGCTGGTACTCCAAGGTGGGAGCCTTTACAAAAGATGAGATAGATTTTTTCGAAGAACTCTTTTATGAAGCGGCTCAAAGCTATGGCTTTTATGGTGAAAAAGTTATTGTAAGCATGACCAATCAGATCAAAAAACGTGAATTAGTTAAAGTCCGATATTCAGGGCACTATCTCTTTAAGGGCGACTCACTCAATAAATATAAAGAGATTCGAAAAGCTATGGGTAAACGTATTATTTTAACGTCAGGCGTTCGAAATATCGTGAAACAGACCTATCTCTTTTTAAACAAGGTTGTAAGATCCAAAGGAAATCTCTCTGTAGCATCACGATCGCTGGCACCGGCAGGCTACTCCTATCACGGCATCAGCGATTTCGATATTGGAAAAGTAGGGTTCGGAGCGAAAAACTTTACAGCAGACTTTGCCAAAACAAAAGAGTTTCAAACCCTAAGAAAACTGGGCTATATCGATATTCGATATCCGAAGAACAACCCATTTGGGGTTCGTTACGAACCGTGGCATATCAAAGTCTACTCTGACGCGTAGACGTCATAACTCACTGTTGCAATAAGTATAAGTGACAGCAGGGTTATAAACAACATCTTTTCCATCCTTTTTTTATAATAAATACGCTGCAGAAGCAAAGCTCCTGGAGCTACGCTAACGCTAAGTTTGCTTCAGCAGCTAGCTCATGTTGTTTTAATACACCTAGGTGCATGAGCATCCGCCGAGGAGAACCTAGCATTAACGTAAAGCAAGGGGGCTTTGTTCCTTGCTTGTACACATCATAGTATTTCTCTGACACCTTTAGCATTGGGCTCACTTAAGACACCCATAGCTTCAAGCTGTTCAACAATCCTAGCCGCTTTGTTGTATCCTATTTGAAGTTTACGTTGCAAATAGGAAATTGATGTTTTTTGATCACTATAGACAATAGCCTTAGCCTCTTCAAACAGCGGATCAAGATCTCCTGATACAACAATATCGGCATTTTCATCTCCGGCTGAAGAGGCTAAAAATTTCTGATCATAATCAGGGCCTCTTTGGGATTTAATAAAATCAACTATCTCTTCGATCTCACCCTCATCTGCCCACGGAGCATGAAGACGTACCAAGCCTACCGAACCCGGCGGGGTAAACAGCATATCACCCCGTCCTAAAAGGGATTCAGCTCCCATAGAGTCAAGAATGACTTTACTGTCGATCTTCTGCCCTACCCGATAAGAGATACGTGACGGCAAGTTTGCCTTGATAAGGCCCGTAACTACATCTACGCTCGGTCTTTGTGTCGCAACAATCAGGTGAATACCGCTGGCTCGTGCCATTTGAGCCAAACGGCCAATCGAAACCTCCACCTCTTTACCGCTTGTCATCATTAAGTCGGCCAACTCATCAATGACAACAACGATAAACGGCAGTGGCTCTTTACCCTTCTTTTTAACCTTCTCATTATAGTTATCAATATTTTTTGTTCGTGATTCACTCATGAGTGTATAACGACGCTCCATCTCTACAACCATATTATTTAAAGCCGTTATTGCCTGTTTCGGCTGCGTTATGACTGGCGTTAACAAATGCGGAATATCATTGTAAATAGAAAACTCCAACATCTTAGGATCTATCATAATAAACTTGAGTTGATCGGGTGAGTTACGATAAAGCAACGACAAAATCATAGCGTTGATACCTACAGATTTACCCGATCCCGTAGTTCCCGCAATAAGCAAGTGAGGCAGTTTTTTTAGATCTGTCACAAAGGGTTTACCTACAATGTCTTGACCCAAGGCAATAGTCAGCGGTGAAGAGGATTTTTGAAAGATATCACTCTCTAAAATTTCACGTAAATAGATGGTTTCAACTTCATCATTAGGGATCTCAATACCTACGACATCTTTACCAGGGATCGGAGCTTGGATACGAATAGTACGAGCTTTTAAAGCCATGGAGAGATCATCCTGTAGGGTCAAAATCTTGGAGACCTTAATATGAGCTGCCGGTTTAAATTCAAAAGTTGAAACCACAGGACCCGTATAGGTACACACCACATCACCCTCAATTTTAAACTTATTAAGTTTATCTATGAGATTGGATATTTTTTGATCCAAATAGTTTTCATCAAGCTTTTGTTTCTTTTGGGGGATATGGAGAATCGAGATAGGAGGCAACTGGAAATCTTTAGGCTTTAGGACCTCCCCTACTTCGATATCATTTAAGAGCTTTTTGTTCTCTTCAAGCTCATCCAATACCGCTATGTTGTGTGTGGGCTGCTCTGGTGGTACATCATCTATCTTTTCAAAAACATCTTGATCCACCTTGTTGTCACTTACACTTTTTGTATCTGATGCTTCATCAATAATAGTTTGAGCATAATCCGTAGGTGTTGATAACACTATAGCATCATCATCACTGATTACCACCTCAGAGCTATCTTCTGCAGATCGACGTTTAATCTCAAAGTCAGACGTTTCATCTTCAGGTAAGATGTTCAACATCTTTTCAGAGAGTGTTTGCTCCATCGGTGTTTCAAACTTCACTTCTACTTCTTCAGTTAGATCTTTTTCAGGCACTTGATCTTCAGAATCGAATTCATCTGTCGGTTCGCAACTAAGATCTTCGGATTTAGGTTGTTCTTGGGAACTTTTTTTGAACTGCTTTTTTTGTAAGCTTAAACGTTTTTCATGAACAAATGCCACAATATCAGCAACCGTAATATCTTTAAGCATCGTAATGGCTATTGTCGTTAACATCCCCCACAAAACCCATATCCCAAACAGACCGATAAAAGGGGTTAAAAATGCTACAAAATGACGACCGAAACTCCCATCCAGACCAACAGGAAGCAGTAAAGCCTGTGCAATCAGCAGAGTAAAAAAGAGTAAAAACGATGATACGACGACTTCGGCCTTGCGAAAACTCACCTCATGGGTTTTATAAATTTTATACAATATATAGATAACAACAGCGTACATAGGATAAGCCAAAAGACCAAAAACAGTTCTTGAGAGTTTCCCCATATCGTTACCAAAGGTCCCAACTATAGAAGCGTCGATAATAATAGTGGCAAAAAGTAGATAAAGCATCAAGCCTTGGGCTAAGATAAGCGATATGTCGCGAGGATTCAAATATATTCCTTTTTAGAGATAGTTCACCAAAGCCAACTGCTTAACCTTATTCACAGTCGAGAGCATAGCTTGATAGTTCGTGGTTAATTGCTGATACTTCATACTTGCTTCTGCCAAATCCGTATCTAAAACATCACTTCTAACCGTTTTAGCATGCACAATCCAAGCTTCATTGCGTTCTTGTGCAAATCTGATTGCATTGGACTGAGCCCCGTTTTTTGAGTGCTGATTTCCCACATGATCCATAAGGTGTTCAATACTTCTTATGGAGTTTTGCACACCAATGTTTCGTGGCTTGTTGACACTCTCTCCGTCAGCACGCTTACGCTCAAGATCAACGGACTCAATAGCCTCATCTATAAGGGCAAAAAAGTCTGTTTTAGGGTCATCAATAGTTAGTGCATTATTGGCATGAAACATTACAAGAGGATGGCCATCTTTCATATCAGAAAAATGGCTGCTCTCTATATCAAACATGGCCATTTCCATGTCGGTTACCGATTTCAGTCTATCTTTAATCACAATCTTTCCAGCTTGATCAAAGTGAACCTCCACCATATCTTCAGCATTGGAGTTCGCAATCAGATAATCTTCCATATAGGTTGGGTCTGACGAGA
>JBFHUP010000098.1:0-6495 GCA_041589975.1 Sulfurimonadaceae bacterium
AAGATCGATGCCCTGATTATTGGTGGCAATACGGTACGCATCGATCGACCAAGATTGGATACACGTTTGTTAAGTAACGGCAGAGACCCTCATGTCAAGATCTATTCACAGCATAAAGATTTTGATCAAGATATACCGCTGTTTCAGATCCCTGATAGAAACGTTGTCATTACGAATAAAAAAGAGGAGCTCTTGAGTGACACTTTTAGTATGATCGAGGGGGGAGAAGGTACCTTTAAGGCATTAAAAAGTGATATAAACTGGATATTACTGTATGTTAGTGGTACAATGGCACCTGGTATTGCCATGCAGGCAGAACTTGATGCCAAGATATTGCATATCCAGCCGATGGAAGATAATTTTCTTATCTGGATGAAACATAATAAAGGATAATCGTGGGAACAAAGCTTGACGGTAAAGATAAACAAAAAAATATAGTCTCAATGTTTAATCAGATTGCCACAACGTATGATAAAGCCAACAGAATATTAAGCTTTGGTATTGACACCATATGGCGAAAACGTGCTTGTAACCGAAGTTTTAATCTTTATGGCAAAAAGAAGATCGATACGATTATTGATGTGGCATGTGGTACCGGTGATATGATGGGCTATTGGGATCGCATTGCGAAGAAAAAAGGGATCGAGATCCATAAGATGTTAGGTGTTGATCCTTCAGAAGGGATGGTCGAAGTCGCTCGTAAAAAATTTCCCAATTTTAATTTTGATATCTCTTATGCGACAGAGATCCATGAAGATGATGAAAGTGCTGACATCGTTAGTATTACTTATGGGATTCGTAATGTCGTAGAACGTACCCAAGCCTTTAAAGAGTTTAACCGTGTGCTTAAAATGGGCGGTCTGGTCGTGATCTTAGAGTTTACTAAAGAAGAACGACGTTCGATCTTTTCAGGTGTAACGAGTTTTTATCTTAATAAGATCCTTCCAAAGTTGGGCGGATTTATCTCTAAAAATAAAGAGGCCTATGAGTATCTTCCTGATTCGATTGACAGCTTTTTAACGACGTCGATGATGAAGCAAGAGCTTATTGATGCGGGTTTTGAACCACTTTACATTCGTAGTTTTTCTATGAACATTTCGACGATGTTCATCGCTCGTAAAGTAAAATAGTTTTTAAATAATACGTCAAATGAGCAAAGCTCATTTAACTACGCTGACGCTGTGTCCTCTTCAGCAGAGTGCTAAGTGCAGTAAACCGCACTTTTTGTGCTTAATCTTTTGTCTGGAGTTTATGTGCAGTCTATCTCTGTATCAACACTAAATGATCAGATCAAATCTCTTTTAGAGACCACTTTTTTGCAGGTTGCTGTAGAGGGTGAGATCTCACGTCCTACCTATCATGGCAGCGGACATGTCTACTTTTCGATTAAAGATGAAAATGCCCAAGTAAAAGCCGTCATGTTTCGGGGTAATGCAGCCCGATTGAAATTTCGTTTGGAAGATGGGATGAAAGTGGTTTTGTTTGGGGCGGTTACGCTTTATAAACCGCGAGGCGAGTATCAGATTAATGTTTCTCATGTCGAGGTTGCAGGTGAGGGAAATTTGGCACTGGCTTTTAAGCAACTCAAAGAGAAGCTCTCATCTGCTGGCTTTTTTAATCCTGAACATAAAAAGCCTCAGCCCACTTCAATACATCATCTAGCTCTTATTACTTCCGGAACGGGAGCCGCTTTGCAAGATATGCTCAGACTGGTTTCGAAGCGATGGCCGATGCTTAAAATTACCCTAATTGATGTTTTGGTTCAAGGCGAACAGGCAAGTATGCAGATCACCAATGCGATACGTCATGCCGATACATTGGATGTGGATGCAATTGTCGTCTCTCGAGGGGGTGGCAGTATTGAAGACCTTTGGGCTTTTAATGAAGAAAATGTCGCAACAGCACTCTTTCATGCTCAGACTTTTACCGTATCCGCTGTTGGGCATGAGATCGATTGGGTCATCAGTGATTATGTGGCTGATCTGAGAGCTGCCACTCCGACAGCTGCTATGGAACTTCTGTTGCCGGATCAGTGGGAGATACAGCAGAGTATGGATGGGATACGAGATCAGCTTAACAGAAGGATGCAACAGATTTTGCAACATTCGCAACAAAATATTACAGCTTTAAAAGAGCGTTTTGCTAACTACTCCATAGAGAATAAGTTTGCATCCTTTGCTAAAGATATTGAGGGTATGAAGCTACGTATGAACCAGTTTTTTGAACAGAAGTTACATAAAGAGCAGATCAGAGTTCAAGAGATGACTATGCAGCTTAATCGTGGCATGGAGATGAACCTAGCCCGAAAAGAGCAATCGCTTAAAGTCTTGCAGCAAGGCTTTATCCAGGCGGATCCGGCTAAAAAAGATGCTAAAGGCATCGTCGAACTCTCCAAAGATGGTAAGCGTATCTCTATAGAAGATATTGAAGTTGGCAACAGAGTCAAAGTTGCAAACAGTAAGGTGGTTGCTGAAGTTGAGGTAAAGAGCAAAAGAGAGATCTAGTATCTTTTCCTAAGGGCAACAGTGATTATCGGTACAAAGTTGTATCGGTGGGCAGGGCACATCTCCATAAGAACAAAAGACACAGCAGTCACCTGCTTTTGGCTTTAATAATGTTTTGCAGTGGGGACACTCAAAAAAATAGAGACATGCATCAGTGGGCATGGTCTCTTTTTGCTTATGGGCACACTTTGGGCATGTTAGTGTTGATTGTAAAAGTAACTTTTTTTCCATCTTAAGCCTTAAAAATATTGATACATTGATAGTAACATAGAGAACTATTGGATATACTTATGTTTCAAGGAGAAAAAATGTTTTTTGATTTATTAGTGCTGGTTTTAGTTGGCGGAGCTATGTATTTGGGCTTAAGAAACGGAACTCATCCAGAACTTTACCGCATCGGTCGAGTCTTTCTGGGTATGACTTTAGCGAGTGTTTACGGGACCTCTATGGGGTGGAAATTGACATCTTGGGGTATTTTAGCAGCTAACAATAAAGCCATTGTGAGTTTGGTTGGATTTTTATTACTATTTATGATCTACTGGGGTTTTACTATCGCTCTCATTAAATGGCTGAGCCGATATGATTTACATGAGCACAAGATGAATAACTATTTGGGATTGGTCTCTAACGGTATTATTGCGTTATTGTTTATTACTTTTGTGTCGTTTATTTCGACGCAGTTAACCTTCACTAAAGATGGTTACAAAGCCTATTTAAGAGATAACAGCTTCTCTTATATCTATATGGATCGTTTATGTCGTAAAGCTATTACAGCAGATGTTGTTGATGAGATTACTGGCGGCGGAGCAGGGCATATTGTTGTTGATAATCTTAATAAAGATGAGAGTTCAAAACGCTAAAGCATTTCTCAGTTCGAGTGCATCAATCTCGCACTCGAGATATTTTTTGATCTCTAACTTACCTTTGGCATCATCACTTTTAGCCAGGAAATCGAGTCTCCCCATATAAACGATATAAAGAGAGCGATATTTTCTGCTTGAGTTACCACCCCTGCAGAGTTCGACAATTTCTCCTTCACTGACACTATACTCACCATGAACAACGATAGAATCTTTGGCGTAAACACGTTCAAGTTCAAAAAAGTTTCTGACATAGTTGCTATCATCCCAAGAGATCGAGGCGACATAAGGTATGGCGTATTTGGGGTTGCTTTTAGCCTCAAAACTTAGGGTGATATACTCTTGGGTGTTTTGACGCGATCGTTTGAGTTCTCGAAGGGTTTTAATAAGTATATGAAGATCCTCATTGTCAAGTTCTTGAGCTTGAGAAAGGATCTCAGAGAGTCGTTGAACAGCTATGCGTGCATCTCATCTTCGTGAGGATCAACAGCAGGATGCTCTTTTTTTTCCTCTTTAGGTGCAGGAGTCTCATCTTGAGTCGGCCAAGGCTTAAAGGGAAAAGGAAGCTCTTCCGTATCAAAGGTGAGAAATTTGGTGATATCAAAGACAAAAATTGAGAGTGATGAACCAAATTTTTTGAGCTCATCATGTGTTGTACCTGTGACGAGCAGATAAAGCAGTTGAAAAATAGCCACTGCATACACAACCAATTTGACTACCGTAAAAATAAGTACAAACAGGACCATAAGAGCCAGGCGTTGAAAGGCATCGATATTGAGTAAGTTTTTCTTTAGATCTTCATTCATAACTAAGTTTTGCTCCTTTTGATTTTATTATTATACATAAAAAAATGATTTAGAGGGTAGTTATGACAGATTGACAACGACCCTTGCCCTTAGCTTCATACAAAGCTTGATCAGCTTTGTTATAGATATCATATTTGCTGATATTGTTATAATCAGTTGCAGTAGCAATACCTATAGATACAGTGATACGGCCATAAGATTCATTATAGGCATGTGTGATGTTGAGTTGTGAGATGGCATCATGGATCTTTTCATTTAAAGCCAGGATATAACTCTGAGGTGTATTGTAAAGCACCAGAGCAAACTCTTCACCGCCCAGTCTGAAAAGATAATCGTTTTCACGGTTAAGTTGATCCTTGATGCATACCGCCACACTTCGTAAGGCCTCATCCCCTTTTTGATGCCCGTAATTGTCATTATATTTTTTAAAGTTATCTATATCAATCATAAAGAAGCTTAGGCTTCGATTTTCAATAAGGGCCTTATTGTATTGTCGGTCAAACACCTGATCAAAGTAGCGTCGATTGTAGATTTGTGTTAAAGCGTCGGTAATAGCACTGTTGCGGCGTTCGTCATTGACTTGCTTACGAATCAAATGTGAGTAGACTCTGGCTGAGAGTTCTACAGAGTTGATCGGTTTTGAGATATAGTCACTGGCTCCATTTTCAAAACTGCTTTTAAGTGTCTTGACATCGGTATTAGCCGTAATCATAATAACAGGGATATCCTCAAAACGCATATCTTCGGTAATCAGCTTACACACTTCTATACCCGAAATTTCAGGCAAAATGTAAGAGAGTAATACCAGATCAATGGTCATACTTTCTAAGCTATGTAATGCTTGTGTGACTGAGGTCACTTTAGTGATATGGGTGAAGTTCTCTTTGGTTAAAATGGCATCTAACAGGGTAATATTCGATGCAGAGTCATCTATAATAAGAATATTCATATTATAGATGGAATCAAGTGTGTTTTCCATCTAAGGGATCAGCCTTTGATCGTTCTGTCAGGAGGACCGAAGAAATACCCCTGTGAGAAACTGATATCAAGTTCCATGATTTTATTTAAAACAGCCTCACTATGTACAAATTCAGCGATTATTCTAGCATCCAGACTTTTGGCGAGATTGGTTATGGCTGAGGATATTTTGTAACTTTTCAGATCACTATCAATATATTTGATAAATTGACCATCGATTTTGATGTAATCCGCTTGGATATCCAATAGACGTGAGAAATTAGATTGCTCATTGCCAAAATCATCAATAGCAATTTGAATACCCATCTCCTTAAGATCAGAGAGCTGGGCAATAGTTTGCTTCTCATCATAGGTTTGAATATGTTCGAGTACCTCAATAACGATACGGTTCATATTGATCCCATATTTCGTAGCATAATGCTTAATAAAATCGGGCAGAAATTGAGCGTTAAGATCTTCACTTTCGATATTGATAGAGAACTCATAGTCATTATCGGCAAAAGCCTGCATCGTTTTTTGTATCATTACCTTGGTCAATTCCGTAATCTGACCCGACATACGAGCCGGTTCTATAAAATAGTTTGGCGTGATGATCGTGTTATCCTTTTCGATGATTCTGGCCAAGGCTTCAAATTTTTTAATCTCTCGCGAACTGTTGTGGATGATTGGCTGGAAAAAAGGGACCAGAAGGTCGTGTTCTAAAGCCAAACGTACCTTATTGATCCACTCTATACGATCTTTTTGAAGCGACTCAATAGGGAGATTATCATCATAGGTATAGATCTGGTTTTTCCCGACCTTTCTGGCTTCATGCAGTGCCAGTTCGATATTTCTGATCAGATCTTTAGCTGATGATTCTGCAACGGCAATGGTCATAGTCAAGCGTAAGGTGAGATCATGAGGCAAGGTCAAGACGGTGTTAAGAAAGCGATCTTGAATATCGTGTGCCAAGTCATGCAATTGATCTTTATGCAAAGTGTGTGAAATGGCCAAAAACTCATCGGAACCAATACGGTACAAAGCTATATCTTTAGGAAGTGCAGCTTTGAGAAAACGGCTGACTTCTACCAGCAAAGCATCGCCTATCTCATAGCCAAACCCGATATTAACGCTTGAAAAGTTATCGATGTTAAATAACGCGGCACTGTAGACGGCATCTTTTTTCAGATCTTGTTCGAGTGAAAGACGGCTTGGTAGTTTGGTGAGTGTGTCGGATACCAAGGCTTTTTTAAACTCTAATGTGCGAGCTTGGACCTCTGCTTCAAGGTGCTCTTTATAAGCGATGTTATCTCGATGCTCTTTGATCTTTTTAGCAATTTTATACAAAGTTGTCAAAAGCTGTGTATG
>JBFHUP010000099.1:0-6455 GCA_041589975.1 Sulfurimonadaceae bacterium
GATTGATGGGGTCAATCATACCCATTTTGCAGGTGCCTACTGGAGATATGGGTTTCATGAAGATGGCCTGTGGAGTGCATCACAGGTCGCAGCTAAATATGGATGTGCATTATGAGTCACTACTATCTGGACGGTGTAATCTACCATGAGCGTTTTGCACCCAAAAAACATGTTTTTGTTTATCCGTTTTTTATGTTAAATATAGATCTCAATGCTATCGGTACACTGAAAAACAGACTCTTTTCATCCAAAGGGTTTAATCTTTTTAGTTTCAAAGCAAAAGATCACTTTGGTACGACAGACTCACTACAAGACAATATCAAAGAGCTTCAGGCAAAGTTTGGCTTACAACATTATGCGGCCAAAGATTTTATCACACTGCCGCGGATTGCCAACTTTGTTTTTAATCCTTTGAGCGTGGTACTGTTGTATCAAAAAGATGAGCTTAAATACCTTCTTGCAGAAGTGCATAACTACAACAGTGGTCGTATTGTCTACAAAGTTGCTTTAGAAGATGATGGCAAAGGCAATCTTACAGGGGATTCGCTCAAAGATATGTATGTCTCGCCATTTTTTGACAGGGATGGTCTGTACAAATTCAAACTGACTCTTAAGGATGAAAGAGTATCCATAGCGATTGATTATTTTAAAGATGAGATCCATCTTCTTAATGCCCGTTTTAGTGCCAAAAGTTTGGAATTTTCAACCAAAAATACCCTTAAGCTTTTTGTGAAGCACACATTTTTAACCATTAAAGTCGTCACACGTACACTGTGGCAGTCATTAAGACTTAAGCTCAAAGGGCTTAGGTGGCAGAGCCCTCAGGCTATAGATCAACAAAAAAGGTATTAATCATGTCAAAAAACATTACAACCCAAAAGATCAAAGTCAAAGGTTTTTTTAACACGTTAATCCATACGTTTTTCTCGAAAATTCAGACAGGAACGCTGTATGTGGTTTATAATGACGGTACACGCGTCACCTATGGTAATGGCGGCAAGCCTGAAGCAGCCCTGAGGATTAACAAGCCTTCGTTTTTGACCCGTCTGGCTCTCTATGGTGATATCGGTTTTTGTGAAAGCTATATGGATGAGGATATCGCCTGTGATGATCTAAGCGATTTTATTACCTTGGCACTGATCAATTCTGAGCATCTGGGTATAAAAAGTGAAGATGAAAAAGGTCGTTTGATGAACCTGTTGCCTCAGTTGAACCGTTTGAAACACTTTTTACGTAAAAACTCTAAGACCCGTTCTCAAAAAAACATCGCTGAACACTATGATCTTTCGAATGACTTTTTCAAGCTTTTTTTAGATGATACGATGATGTACTCTTCCGCTATTTTTGAGCATGAGAATGACTCTTTGTATGAAGCCCAAAAGAGAAAAATAGATCACTTAGCTAAAAAACTGCGTATCACCAAAGGTGCGAAGGTACTTGAGATCGGTTCAGGCTGGGGTTCGATGGCAATACACTTGGCCAAAGCGTACGAGTGTGAAGTAACCACCGTGACGCTTAGTCGTGAGCAGATGGCTTTGTGTGAAGAACGTTTTAAAGAGCAGGGCGTGGATGCAAGTGTCGAGGTGCTTTTAAAAGATTATCGCGATGTTGAGGGTGCGTTTGATGCGATTATCTCGGTGGAGATGTTTGAAGCTGTCGGCAAGGAGTATTTCAAAGCCTTTTTTCAAAAGTGCCAAAGTCTGCTTAAGCCAAGTGGAATGTTAGTCATGCAGATTATCACCATGCCCGATCAACGTTACAAAGCCTATACCAAAGGAACCGATTTTATCCAAAAATATATCTTTCCGGGTGGTCATTTGCCAAGTATGGCAAAAATCCTGGAGACGACGACTAAGCATACACGATTAAATCTTGTGCATATGGAAGAGTTTGCAGAAGATTATGCGAAAACGCTTCATATCTGGCATAAAAATTTCATACAACGACTGGATGAGGTCAAAGCTTTGGGCTTTGATGATTATTTTATTCGTATGTGGAGACTCTATTTGAGTTACTGTGAAGCCGCCTTTATCACACGCAATATCAACTTGGTACAGGTTACGTTTTCACGTGATCAAAATATGCATCTTAACAAGGGTCTGTTATGAAAAAGCAACGTTGGATCGTTTTAATAGTGATTGGCATGACGCTTATCGGGCTATTAATAACAGGGTGTTCAAGGATGCAGATCGAAGATTTTGATAACACGAGGCCTGAGTTGGTTATGCAGGAGTACTTTGAGGGTTCGATGACTGCTTACGGCATGGTGAAAAATCGCAGCGGCAAGATTACCCGTCGTTTTGTAGGGAAAATGCAAGGAAGCTGGGATGAAGAGGGTATCGGTACGTTGGATGAACGTTTTGTTTATGATGACGGAGAGAAACAGCATCGGGTATGGACCTTTAAGCCGACCCAGGATAAAAACCGCTTTATCGGAACGGCTGGAGATATCGTCGGTGAGGCAGAGCTTGTGAGCAACGGCAACACCATTATGCTTGACTATGTCATGCGGGTCGCTTATGGAGAGGGTACGATTGATATCAGTGTGCGTGATTGGTTGCATCTGCAAGAGGATGGTATTATACTTAATCATTCCAAGATGAAAAAGTTTGGATTTGAAGTGGGCGAGTTGGTTATTACCATCATAAAAGATCTTCCAAAACCGTAGAAAAGTGTTATGATTGCTTGCACATTATAAAAAAGATTTTACATGAGCTATATAGATAGAAGTCAAAGAAAGGTTACGATTCAAATAAGTATGCTTATGCTTGTTTTTCTGGTCGCTTCCTCTGTGGCAAATGCCTTGCATGAGCGTTATATCTTTGTATGGCTCTATATCATAAGCTTTGCCGTAACCGCTTTGAATCTCTACATTTTTTCTCAAAAAAACCAAGACCCAAAAATGGCACATAATGTTGTCATGATCCTTTTTGTACTCTTTTTTAGTTTCTATTTTATCGGAGAGCAGAGCACTTTTGATATCTTATGGGTTTTGATTTTACCTGTGGTGACACTGATTATTACCGATTATCAACAAACCCGTTTGTGGTTGGGGGCATTTATCATCCTGATGGTCGTAGCTATCATTTTACAGGCTATAATGCCTGAGTTGATCGCTTATGAGGCTTTTGCTATGTGGTCGATGCTCTGGGCAGGGATCTTTTTTTCCGGCATGGTACTTAATTATAAAAAAGTACAGATGCAGCTGCAACAAGAGATTAGCTCTTATCAAGACGGTTTGGAACAAAAAGTGGAAAAGTCTTTGGATGAGATCGATACGCTTCGTCTGAAAAATAAAGAGATGGATATGCACCTTATGCAAAGCCGTCTGGGATCTTTGGAGACACAGCTTAATCCCCACTTTCTTTTTAATGCTTTAAACTCTATCGCAGAACTAACCCATCAGGATGTTAACCAAGCAGAAGAGGCTATTTTAAAGGTATCCAAGTTTCTGCGTAATACCATGAGTGAAAAAACGGTCGTTTCGCTGGATGAAGAGATGCGAAATGTGTATGCTTATGTAGAGTTGGAAAATATGCGATTTGCTGATCGGATTCAGGTTCATTTGGTGGATAAACTTCCTGTTTGGAAAGTGCCCAAATTTTCTATTCAGCTTTTGGTAGAAAATGCTATCAAGCATGGATTTGATGCACGCAAAAAGCATTTAGCAGTGACCATTGACTTTGACTATGATGCCAAGGCTATTATGGTACAAAACAGCGGCAAAGCGATGAAAAAGGTGGCATTTGGAATCGGTTTGAGCAATTTAGATCAAAGATTGGCATTACTTTGTGATGGTAAACTTACAGTGACACACAATGATCCTCCCCAATTTAGAATTCAATTAGGAGCCTGCCGTGAAGATATTGATCGTTGATGATGAACAGCTAAGTTTAGATCGTCTGAAAAGATTGTTGGGCCGTTTGGGCTATGAGGATATCACACAAGCTCTACTGCCTGAGGAGGCTTTACAG
Source organism: Sulfurimonadaceae bacterium (assembly GCA_041589975.1). Lineage (GTDB taxonomy): Bacteria > Campylobacterota > Campylobacteria > Campylobacterales > Sulfurimonadaceae > JBFEYF01. The sequence goes on from JBFHUP010000099.1 coordinate 3,975, forward strand.
TTCATTAAGGATGAGCCCTTTGATGTGGTCTTTTTAGATATCAACATGCCCAATATTTCAGGGATTGAGTTGGCCTATGAGATGAAATATATCGCAAACAATCTGGCTATTATTTTTCAGACAGCGTATGAGGAGCATGCCTTAGAGGCTTTCGATATTGGAGCGATTGGTTATCTGGTCAAACCATTTACTTTGGAAGCTTTGCAAAAAAGTATGGATCGCATCAAAGAACAAACCCAAACAGTATCCAAAGATATCTATTTTATGAGTCGTAACGGTGAAAACTACTATATGATTAAGCCTGAAGATATTTACTATCTTCAAGCGGACCTGACAGAGGTGATGTTGCGAACCAAAGAGGGGTTTTCTTATTATCCTAAAAAGATATCAGATACCGAAAAGATGCTGGAGGGTCTGCACTTTACCAAGATCCATCGTTCCATTTTAGTCAATGTTGATAAGATCAGAAAAATGGAGACGATTGAGCAGAGTAAACTGCGTTTTTCTTTTGTGGATATTGCGGATCAGGTTGATTCCAGTAAAGATGGAGCCAAACAGTTCAGGCAGAACTTCGGATCTAAATAGCTTTTAGATATCCAAAGGCTTGATCTTAAGGTATGTTACCTTGGCTTGACGCATTTTGTCTTGAAAAAAGTTATTAATAAAAGTAGAACGTTTTTGGCTCATGAGTACCATCTCTACTTGTTTTTCAACACTTTCAAAGTCAGCTTTTTCCATGGCTCCCACACTTTTGATAAAAAACATACCATATTGGTTGGCTCCCAGTTTCATGATCTTGGTGTAACTTTTAAGCGGTGTTGAGAGTAAAATTTGTACGATTTTTGGATTGACTTTTTTAGGATCCAGACTTTCATCGACTCTGGTTACATCATCTGGGGCAAACATAGGAGAGCGTTTAATCTGTACCAAAGAGGCTTTGTTGGATGATTGAAAAAAGGTCGTTTCAATCGTACTCGGGAGTGAAAAGTCTTTGATATTTTGATGAAAAAAGTTCTCTTTCTCTTTTTGTGTGGGTTCTGATATTTTGCCATAAGTCAGGGTTCCTATAAGTTTTTGCTGAAGTTTCTGCATATAGACTTGATTGAAATATTCATCATAGCTCATCCCTTGAAAACGTAAACTTTGACGAAAGGTTTTTTCATCCATGTTATTTTTCGCTTGAATAGCTTGTATATGGCTTGAAACTTCTGTTTTGGAAATAGTTATCTTTTTCTCTTCGGCGACCTCTTTGATTATAGCTTGTTTAAAAAGCTCAATACTGGCTTGTGTTTTGTCCATTTTTTGTTGCTGAGCCAAACGATCAATGTCATAGAGTGTGATAGGTGTATCATTGACGGTAAAGGCCACAGCATTAAGCAGACCTGCCATACTAAAAGTTGTAAGAGTCAGTAGTGTTAAAAATGCTTTCATAAATATTCCTGTAAGTAATAGTGAAATTTTACCACGCCTTAACCAACATGAGGCTAAAATCACGAAGATATTATAGAGTATCTTGGTATATGAATATCAAACCAGAGATAACAGAAGGATTTTTATGGTCGTTACACGATTTGCACCATCGCCTACAGGCTATTTACACATCGGCGGTCTAAGAACTGCATTATACAGCTATCTGTGGGCTCGTAAAAATCAAGGTAAATTTTTACTCCGTATCGAAGATACCGATGAGGCACGTAACTCAGAATCCGCTGCTCAAGCGATTGTGGATGCCTTTAAATGGGTCGGTATGGAACATGATGATGAGATCGTCTATCAATCGCAACGTAAAGATATCTACAAAAAATATATCAATCAGCTTTTAGAAGAGGGTAAGGCGTATAAATGTTATATGTCTAAAGAGGAGCTTGATGCTATCCGTGAAGAGCAGATGGCAAATAAAGAACGCCCCCGTTATCCGGGTACCTATAGAGATTTTGATGGTACGCCGCCTGAGGGTGTTGACCCTGTGATCCGTATCAAAGCACCGACAGAGGGTGTGATCACAGTCAATGATGGGGTTAAAGGGAGCATCGATTTTCCGGTTAAAGATATGCTGGATGATTTTATCATCGCCCGAGCTGACGGTACAGCGACTTATAACTTTGTGGTAGCCATCGATGATGCACTTATGGGAATCAATCATGTGATTCGTGGAGATGATCACCTCTCCAATACACCAAAGCAGATCGTTATCTACGAGGCTTTAGGTTTTGAACTGCCAAAGTTTTTCCATGTTGCGATGATCAATAACCCTGAGGGGAAAAAACTTTCGAAGCGTGATGGAGCTACTGATGTGATGGCTTATGATACGATGGGGTATCTGCCTGAAGCACTGTTGAACTTTTTGGTACGTTTGGGGTGGTCTCATGGAGATCAAGAGATCTTTTCTAAAGAGGAGATGTTAGAACTCTTCGATCCTCAAGATATCAATAACTCAAGCTCATCATTTAACCAAGAAAAGCTTGAGTGGCTCAATGCCCA
>JBFHUP010000100.1:0-6409 GCA_041589975.1 Sulfurimonadaceae bacterium
GATGGGTCGGACACCGATAAAGGTATCGATAACATCCTCCCGTGTTAACGGAGTTTCAAGATAGTTATTGGCCTCTTTGATGAGGTAGTTGACGTCTGCTTCATGGACAGAGACATCATCGATGTTGCTTGTTTCGACACGTTCTGTTGTTCCTATAAGCGTTGTATCTTTTTGAGGCAAAATAAAGATGATGCGTTGGGTTTGGGTTTCAAGTATAAGGGGCTCAGGTACCAGCAGACCGTTTAAAACAATGTGAATACCGGAAAGTTTTTCGATGGTATAGCGTGAAGGGAGATGAAAGGTAGTATTGACTTCATCAATCCAAGCACCTGTAGCGTTGATCAGAAGCGGTGTTTCGATGAGGGTTGAGCCAAAAGAGAGCTGTAAATACTCTCCTGTCATATCTATGGCGTGCACTTTTCTGTTGAGTTTGAAAACAGCACCGGCATTTTGAGCTTCCCATGCAATGCGTTTGGTTAATAAAAGATCATCGGTTTGGGCATCATAATAGCAGTAGACATAGTTAAGTCCTTGCTGTTTCATAGCAGGAAAACGGCTGGCAAAACTTTGTGTATCGACTTCGGAAGGTTTATCATGATGTTGGCCAAATAAGCCGTAAAGCCACAATCCGATTTTAATCATCCACTTTGCCCTGCGGCTATGTTGGTAGTGAGGCAGATAAAAAGGACGCAGTGTGAGAATCTCGGGATAGTTTTCTAAAAGGTAGTGCTGATCTTGCAGTGCCTCTTTGACCAAGGCAAACTCAAAATGTTCAAGATACCTCAGACCGCCGTGAATCAGACGTGAGGAGTGAGATGAAGCTCCACACCCGATGGTTGCTTTGTCAATGACACATACAGATCTGCCATCTTGGGCCAACGCTTTAGCGATGGCTACGCCATTGATCCCTGCTCCGAGTATAACTGCATCGTAATGGTTGGACATTTTTTATCCTTTACTCCAGCTCTTTAGTAGTATATAATAATATCTTATTGGAAAGTGATAAGATTTTTTATTTAAAATGTAAAGACAAAAAATTTACAAGCAACTGGTTGCACCCGAGGGCATTTCTTGACAAGTGCTCAGGGCATGTGAGCTGTCCGAACAGGACGACGCAGATCTTGTATAAAAGGTGGAACATGAAGGTAATAGCACACCGTGGGTTTAGTGAAAATTACCCGGAAAACAGTCTGATTGCTTTTGATAAGGCTATTGAAGCGGGAGTAGATGGTATCGAAACAGATATACGTTTAAGTAGTGACGGGGTGCCTTTTATCTTTCATGACAGCTCTTTAAAGCGTATTACAGGTCAAGAAACCTCCTTGGAGTCACAGCCGAGCAGCTATTTGCAAGATCTAGATATCGGCAGTTGGTTTGATACTGCTTTTTCCGATCAAAGAATGCCAACTTTAAAGAGACTTTTGGAACACATCGATGGTCGTACTAAGATGATACTGGAGATCAAATATGACCCTAAGAGCTTCAAAGAGCTTTGCAACAGTGTTGTTGTATTGATAGAGGATAAACTGGATTGGATCGAAGTCTCGAGTTTTTCTGATGAGATTCTTTTTAATATACATACACTGAATGCCAAGGTACGTTTGCATAAACTCATCGATGAGGTCAAAGTATTAGAGAAAAGGAAATTTGAGTCCTGTTACAGCTTTGTATCCTATTTTGATATCGATGTGAATCTAAAGGAGCATACAAAAGCTCAGGAGCTTATTCAAAACCATAAAGTTGTGTTTTGGACGGTAGGAGATGAGGATATCTCATCATCGGTGGCCTTAGGCCTTTACGGAGCTATGAGTAATGACCCAACCGCGTTAAAAAAATTTGTTTGATAAAGGAAGAGGGATGAAAATCACAGCTTTTGCAGCCAGCAGTAGCAGCCGATCGATAAATAAAAAATTGGTCACTTATGCCGTGTCACTAATTGAGGGTGCCAAAGTAGAGATCTTGGACCTCAATGATTATGAACTCCCACTTTACAGTGAAGATAAAGAAAAGGAGCTTGGTCACCCCGAACTTGCTCAACACTTTTTAGAAAAGATCGCTGCTTGTGATGCATTGCTTATCTCATTCGCAGAACATAACGGATCCTATACAGCAGCCTATAAAAATCTTTTTGATTGGTGTTCGCGGATCAATGCCAAGGTCTTTAGTGGCAAATCTATGGTCATCATGGCCACGTCACCGGGCAGTAGGGGAGGACAGACGGTCTTGACGACAGCCCAAAATGCGATACCTCATTTCGGAGGGCATGTTGTAGGAAGTTTTTCACTGCCAAGTTTTTATGACAACTTCGATCTTGAAAAAGAGCAGATAAAAGAGGATAGTCTACGATCAGACCTACTTAAAGAGGTTAAAAAACTTATGGCTTAATCCTCCGGTAAAGCTTCAAACTCCTGCCGCTTTTGTTCGATCCATGCTGCCATCTGTTCAGGTGATTGCATCAATTCAGTCACACGTTGCATCGCTTGAAGATGCAGAGCATCCATATTTTGAAACATCTCCATCCCATGAGCCTTGCTTTGTTCGATGATCTCATCAAAGCTTTCGGCACTAAAGGCTTTATCACAAGCACCGCCAAGTTGTTTACAGGTCATTGTTTTCATAAATATCCTTTAAAGCCAGTATAGCAAAAAAAGAAAATTTTGGTATGATGCGTTAATTAAACACAAAGAGTCTTTATGAAATGTTTTAAACAGATTTATATGATTGTTCTAGCTATGGTATTAATGATACCTCTAAACGCTTCAAAATTGTTAACCATGGATAGCAGATGCGTCAGCCCAAAAGATATGAATAACTTGGAAATAGCCCTGCAGGGTTTTAAAAAAGCTTCCCTTGATAATAATGTCTCAGGTATGGCAACGTTTATGCATTTTCCGATTACGGATAATCACAATCATGCCATTACCCAACGTGTTTTTTTAGAAGAAGCTGATTATGATCCGGTTATCAGTGTTAAAAAGCTTTTTAAAGAGGTTTTGCCTCCAAAATTGGCTACGGCTAACATCAAGCATTACGGCTATTTGGATTATTGCAATATGTATGTGGTAGAACACAGTTTGGCAGAAAACAAGCGGGGAATCCGTTTTGTCTTTAAAAAGATCGGTAAATACTTTTTACTCAAACTCATTCGTTTGGGTAAGCAGGGTGATTCTTAATAAAGCAAGAATAGTAAATTTTACGATTTTTGCTCATGCATGAAAGCGGTCACCACCTTATGGCAAAGCTTTTTGTAAAAAACTGTTAAACTGGCTGGCAAAGTTATGGGCATCCTTGGGTCCAAAGGCCGCCGGTCCTTTGGTTATTTCTCCGCTTTCTCGGATACTCTCCATCAGGTTTCGCATGGCGAGGTATTGTTTGATATTATCCACACTGTAAAGTTCCCCTCTGTGATCAATAGCGTGAGCATTTTTAGCAATAACACGATCAGCTAAAGGGATGTCTGCCGTGATAACCAGATCATCCGCTTGCAGCATCTCTATAATCTTATGATCCGCTTCATCGGCACCTTGATCTACAATGATATAGCTAATATGTTCATCGTTTCCGATCGTGATTTTTTTATTGGATATCACATAGCTTGGAATTTTTAGCCTTTGAATGGATCGTAATACGATCGGTTTAAGTAGATTAGGAAAAGCGTCCCCGTCGATAAAAAGTCTCATAAATTTTGTGTTATTCCTGTTTGTGGCATCGTTACTATTTTTTCTTAACAATGACACGGATTAAAGAGGCTTTGCCTTGATGTCCCCGTCCCTCATCAAGTTTATCTTCTTCTTGACTGAGTTGCATGATGATGATATCGCTACGGGTAAAGATAGGGAAGAGCTCCTGGACATCATAAAGCAGCTCCAGATCTTTGGGGCCGCCACTGGTAAAGCCGTCACGAAACTGATCTTTGGAAAAGAACTCCATGATGATGTGTCCGCCAGCTTTTAAGCTGTCACACGCTTTAGAAAAGACTTCAGTGCGTAAAGGCTCGGTCAAGTGTAAAAAAGAGGCTACAATCGCATCGTATGACTTTGTAGGTGTCCAATCTTTAAGATCCAATACCTCAGAGTTGATAACAAGCCCCTCTTCTTTGGCTCTTTTATCCAGCTTGGCCAAACCCACATCTGAAGCATCGATAGCCTCGACCTCATACCCTTGCTGGGCCAGATAGATAGCATTACGTCCCTCACCTTCTCCGAGACAGAGTACAGAACTCTTTGAAGGGACTAAAAAGATATTATCTTTGATAAAAACATTACATTCGGTTCCGTACATGAAACCCTCTTTGCTAAATTTTTCGTTCCACATTAAAGTATTTCCTTTTGATTAATACGATCTAGGGACGAAGTCCCTAGATCTACTTTGACACTGTGTCCGCTTCGGCAGCGGGCCTATGGGCAGAGTCCGCCCTTAGACGGTTGGACATCACGTTGTTTTATTTGAATACTCTGGCTTCTTGGAGATCAAAAGAAAAAATCAAGAAGCAGAAAATATTAGAAAAACAACGTGATGTTCAACCGCAAAGGAGCTAGCGACGCTGAGCCCTCAGCTGAGGAGGACCTAGTGTCAACGTAGGTAGCGGAGCTTTGCTCCGATGCTGTATAAATGATGGGATGAGCTATCGCTCTATCCCATCTTGAACTAAAACAAATTCACACGCTTCGATTTCTTCGGCTTTGAGTCTATCCCCCTCTTTGGTAAAGCGGGTGATAATCTGAGTATCGGCTACCTGCATAGGAGCTACGATGATCCCGTCAGGATGAAGCTGATCGATGATCGCTTGGGGTATATGGGTGGGTGAAGCAGAAAACAAGATACGGTCAAAAGGGGCATAACGCTCCCAACCCTCCTGGCCGTCACTTCCTTTGGTCAAAATATTGTGGATACCGGCTTGTCTAAAGCGTTCATTGGCTTCTCTTAGAAGCGGTGTGATGCGTTCGATGGTACAGACTCTGCGAACCAGTTTAGATAAAACAGCTGCTTGATAACCACTTCCGCAACCGATCTCAAGAACCGAATCGACATGGTGTAAAAAGAGATATTGGGTCATCTTGGCTACGGTAAGCGGTGACGAGATAAACTGCTTACCACCGATCGGTAAGGCATCCAGTTTATAGGCATGCTGCTTCAGACCATCCGGTATGAAAATTTCACGATCAACTGATGCGATGGCCTCTTTTATCGCATCATTGAGTTCAAAAACCTTGTCAATCTCTTCGGCTAAGTTTTGATTTCTTTTGGCCGTGATTCTATCCATGCTGTAATCCTATATCGATATATCGTCTCATTTTATCCACATTTTTTTGTTCGAAACCCAAAGTTTGTATTAAAGCAGTTTGGTTTTTGAAGGTTTTTCCAAAAGGTGTAATGATAGCAGATTCTGAAGATGTATCTTCATTGGCCGCATCGCTGGCAATCACATAGCACTGGTTGCTAACAGCTAAGGCCTGTGTCAAGACGCTAAAGTGTTCGGCACGGATTTTACCCCATTGGGCGGGAATTAAAATGAGATCGGCTCCTAAAACCTGCTGCCACAGATCAGAAAATCTGAGTTCAAAACAGATCAAAATCGCCACTTTCAGGCCATCGATCTCAAAGATTTTTATCCCTTCTTTGGTGCCTGCGGTGAAATAGGTACGCTCATCACCGATGACAAAAAGTTTGTGTTTGGCTTGGGTGTGGATGATTTGACCGCGGTGGTAGACTTTGGCCCTATTATAAAACTTCTTTTGATCTTTTTCAATCAAAGTCGTAACAATGGTTTTGTTTTTTGAAGCGTCTAAAAGTGCTGTGTCAATCGTGCTGCTAAAAGCTGCGGCTTTGTCAAAGTTGGGATAATCAAAGTTGGTGATAGAGACTTCAGGGGCCAAAATAATGCTCTCTTTGGCTGTTTGGGAAGCTAAAGAGATAAGTGTGTCAAGATTTTTTTGGTAGTTTGAGGTAGTCTCAAACTGTAAAGAAACAAGCGGCCTACCAGTCATCGTCAAAACTGAGGCTTCCTTTGGAGTAATTGGTTACCGTACCTTCAAAGAAGTTGGTCTTTTGGTCATTAAACTTCGCAAAGTCATCTACCCATGTAATCGGATTGGTAACGTTATAGATCTTTTGCATGCCTACAGCATGCAGACGCTCATCGGCCAAGAATTTAATGTACTGGGTCAAGATATCATTGGTTAGACCTAAGATCTGTCCTTGGGTGATGTAGTGTCCCCATTGGATCTCAAGATCAACGGCTTCTTTAAACATCTCCATGACTTCTGCTTGAAGTTGTTGGCTAAAAAGCTCCGGACGCTCTTTTTTCATCGTGTTGATAAGGTTTTGATACAGTACCAGGTGGGTCACTTCATCACGCTGGATAAAACGGATCATCTGTGCACTTCCCAGCATCTTGCCAGAACGAGCC
>JBFHUP010000101.1:0-6391 GCA_041589975.1 Sulfurimonadaceae bacterium
AAAAAGGAACAAAGGCCATCAGTGAACCCTCCCGCATATATAGGCATAATCGCAAAACTTGCACAGACTCTGATCCTCTGTTTGATCAAAGTTAAACTCTTTAGTCGAGGTAAGATACTCAAAGATACTATCGAGCTTCACCAACTTCTGCTCAAGCATGATCTCTTTGATACGTTTACCGCTTTTAAGATCATAATAGTAGGCTGTATCAACCTCACCTAGAGCTGATGCCAAGATCGCATAAAACTCCAGCTGAAATTCTGTTGCCTTTTCCAACTGTTTTTCGCTCTCTGTCAGTTTGATCTGTCCCGATTTGTAATCGATCACTTCCAGCATGCCGTCTCGGATATCCAGACGATCTATGGTACCTGTTAAGGGAATGCCCTTATAGGTTTTTTGCAAAGATTTTTCACAAGCATAAACCTCAAAACCCTCACTAAAATGCTCGATTTCATTCTCATAAAAAGGAACCAGCTTTTCCAACCAAAGCCGTACCAAATAACGGCCCATCTCACCTTTGGCCTTATGCTTTTCAAAAGCGGACTCCACACTTTTTTTCAGATCTTCCAAACTCGAAAAGGTACGGTTTTGGGTATAGACCTCTTGCAGAAGTTCATGCAGCCAGCTTCCCACTTCACTCTCTTTGGGAATATCATGAGGCATCTCATGTCCCGAAATTTTTCTGACATAACGATGATAAAATTTCCTGCGGCACTCTAAAAACATTCTCAATCCCGTAGCTGATAGCGGCTGGGCTGTAAAATCATAATTCGCTATGATCTCTGTCTCATCTCTTTGTTGAAGCTCTTTAGGTTCATAAAGGATACTCGCATATCCCGCTTCATCTTCACTACAGCTGCTTTTTGTAATACCAAGCTCGGTTAAAAACCGAGAAGCCACCTGTGTATCGCTGCTGACATAGGATATCGCGACCTCACTGGCTTGCTCCATCAACCGCTGATAAAAGTATTTTTGCAAAGATTCTCTATCTTTAGGAGTCGGCAGTCCCACCACACTTTTGATCTGAGAGGATAAAAAGAGATCTTTTTGGCTCTTTTTCGGGATAAACTCATCATTAAAGTCAACAATAATAACACCCTCAAAAGAGCTGCCGCGAGTCTCCAAAAGACCCATAACCGTGACCTTTCCCCCTCTGACATCATCAAAAGTTGCTGTTGAAAGCCTTTGCATAAAAAGCTGCAACATCACTTTAAACGTGGCATCCATAAGCAATGTATCGAGCTTTTTAAAGCTAAAAAGTTCCGCTTCTATAATCTCAATACTCTTCTCATCCACCCCTACACAAAGTGTCTGTATGATCTTTTCAAACAACGCCATACTCACCACCTCACTGTAGTGCAGACGCATCAACTCTAAAGCAGGCTCAATACCTTCAATAAAACGGTTGCGGCGATGCAGGTGCTCTTGTACAGGATGGTCAAAATAAGAAGTTATGGCCTCCATGCGTTTCATAAACAAACTCTCACTAAAAGGCAGACCCATGGCAAAGTTAAAAAGGTGCTCATCATCATACAAAGCTAAAGTCTCGGCAAATCCTTCAGTCGGCAAAATGACCACGATATTTTCCGGCTCCATCTTTTTATCCAAGATAAACTCTGAGATCTTTTTTTTGATAAAGGCCACTTGCAATATTCGCTCACTAAAGCTTGCCGTTGTCACATTTATAGAGCTTTCATGCGGTGCTTGCTCTAAGATCTCTTGGGTTGAAAGATCCAAAAGATAACGGTTATGCGGTTTGATCTCAAATCCGGCTTCGATGAATCGTTCTTGCATCTTCTTATTATAGTTATTGGCCACCAATCTGATACGTACCGGTATTAATTGAGCAGCTTGATGAAGCAGTGTCAATTCATAATGGGTTAAATACCCTTCCAAAACAATCTCCAAATCAGTGATACCCTTAAGATAAGCCTCATTGATCTGGGCCAACTGTGGCAAAAAGATCGGATCCATTAACATCTTTTGATCCACAAGCTCTTGGTAATTCGTTTTGAGCTGTTTTAAAATAGCCAGATGCTCTTCATACTCTACATAGGTATCTGCCGCATCTATATCATCAATATCCACCCCTTCACCGGAAAGCTCTTCGAAAAAGCGAAAGATGTATTGGGAGTTATGTAAAAAACTAAAGAGGTCCCGTTGGATCTGAAGTTTGGAAAAGTTTTCAAATTCACTGGCGGCAGAAAGAAGTAATAGGCGGGTTTCATGGTCGATAAAAGAGCGGTCAGGTACCAAAACCATCTTGGAGAAGAGTTCTCCGATGGTGATCGCTTTATCGATAAATTGGTTGTGTTGTAAAGAGGCGTTGTAGTGATCGCGAAGGGCTCTGGAAGTCGAAAATACGATCATCCATGCTCCTAATTCATCGGAAGTGCGGTCTCAAAAGGTAGGATAAACTTTGGATACCTTGTATCAAGTTTTAAGCGTAAAAACCCTCTATCCTCACCGACGCTCACTGTCGCATAAAGGTTCCAGCGACCTAAAAGCGGAAGATCTACTTTATCTGCTTCATAAACACCGTTGCCGATACTTTTGAAGCTAAGCTTTATATCATTTCTCACTTCATTAGGGCGGGTTAAGGCCGCTTCAATTTTGGCATCAATAACAGGCTGATTATCTGCCGTCATAATGCTGTAAGCAATCAATGTATCTTTTGCTTTAAGCGGATGTTCCATATAAAAGAGATGGTACTTCTTTTTAAAAGCGATATTGGCCGCGACAATATCATTGATATTTTTATCGATATTGCGGTACTGGCTGTTAAAGTCATTATCCATCTGTACAGGATTTTTCAAAGCAACAACAATCGTACCGATTGACAAAGCGATAATAGCAATCGTACCTATAAAGATCCCTATAGGCCAGCGTAAGGCTTTATCAATTTTCTCTTGGCTCATTACCATTCCTGCTTATATTTTTTATAAAAATAGATACCAAAGGCACCGATAATCATACCATAAAAGATGACTCGTAAAAGGTTAATCATATTACGATTGGTATTGCCCGGAGAGTTCTCCAAGGTCACACCGTAGCTGTCAGCTAAATGATCCGCGATATCAGCATAGCCTGTAAAAAGTACTTGGATATATTTATTACGCGGGTCTGATTTTACTTTAGCTACCATCAGCTGTGTCACATCATCTAAGATCTCTTCTCTGTCAATCTTCTGTTTATAACCTTGGGAACCGTAGATACCGATTTTACCCGTTCGTTCGTCAAGTTTGCCCTGCTCTAATTTGCCCTGTTTGAGTGTCACGGCAAAGACAATATAAGGCTCTTTATAGTGTTGGGCATATCTCTTTTGAAAATCAACCAGTTTGGATGCTCCAATATCTTCTACAGCCACCATATAGATATTCCAACCCGTTTTTTGGGTTACTTCATAACCCAATTTATGGATCTTTTCGTCAAACTCTTTCACACGAAGAAGTTCATCAACCAAAAAATAGTTAGCTTTCAAAAAAGAGAGTGTTAATAATAATAAAATAAGCTTTTTCAACATAAAACCCTAATCAAAAAAATGAGACAAACAAAGTTCCTAAAAGAACTCAAAGTGCGTAAAAGAGAAAGCCTTGCTCTCTCTTTATAGCATAGATAGCGGAATTAACCTACGTAGAAGTGGTTAACGGTAAAAATTGACCATAAAGTAATGAGTCCAGCGATAGCAAGACTTACATTGATAATAATATCCATCTTTGTCATCATACTCTCCTTACTCTGGTGCAGGAACACTGACGATAAAGTCGTCAGATGTTTTACCTGTGTTAACAGCTGTTAATGATTTTTCGTTTTGAATCTTGTAGTAATTTCTTGCATTATCTTGCTGTACAAATAGTCCGATCACATTTAAAATAATCGCAGTTGCGACAAGACCAAGAATAGCACCGATGGCACCTGTGATACCACCAAAGGCAAATACAGTTCTATTTTCATTCATCATAAACTCCTATTTTCCAAGTGCTTCTACATACGTAGCAACAGCTTTCATTTGAGTATCAGTCAAACGCCCTTTGAATGCAGGCATCGTACCAATGTCACCTTTTTTCATACCGGCAGATAAAAGTGTATGTACGAAGTTCATGTTGTAAGTTTTGAGACTTGGAGCAACGAAATCCATACCTTCACCATTCATACCATGACATGAGCCACACGCAGCGAACGCAGCAGGCTGTTCACCTTGCATACCACCCGCAACATATTCAGCGATCACATTAACATCGTCACCAAAAGCCATACCGGCAGGCATACCACCGGCATATCCAAGTTGGTTAGAACCTTCATTGATCACTTTAGCAACATACTCTTTAGTAAATGTACGTTTTGTCAAGTTTTCAGCCAAACCACTTTGACCATCACCGATAAATCCGTGACACTGAGCACAATTTACAGAAAATACTGATTCACCCATAGCTTGAAGGTCTTCAGCCGTCATATTGGCATGCTCTTTTTCAAACTTCTCTTTATGAGCTTTAACTTCATCATTATACTGACCAAGCTGAGAAAAGTTCGCCACCGGATAACCTACCGTAAAGTACCAGATCGCCCAAAAAATAAGGATAAGGTACATAATCGCCCACCCTTTTGGAATATCATTGGTAAACTCTCTAATACCGTCCCACTCATGACCGGAATCTTCACCTGTTGCCGTATCATTTTGCATCTTGTTAACATAAGTAAGTACTACAAACAGTGCAATACCGATAATAGCAACCGCAGCAATCATTGCCAATAGGTTGATATTCGAACCTACCTCATTTAAAGCTTCTGCATCTTGGCTGATAATACTTGTGTAAATCATACCAATCACTACAACAATAAAAACAACTGCACTTATAATCAGTTTTTTCATCTATGCCTCCTCTTTTTGTTTCTTATTTTCGTTTTCTTCTACTGGTTTGGACGTGATATCATCGTCCAAAGCAATATTTCCATATTTTTCATAATCTCTTCGGCCACTTTTTTCACTCTTATACAGGTGCACGATGTACCCGTACAGGAAAAAGACCATAGCAGCAGTTAAGAAGAAATAACCGTAAGGGGCAAATTCTTCTAATGTCATTGTCTTACTTTAAGCTGTTAAGGTAAGCAATAAGTGCAACGATTTCTGGGATTTTACCCTCAGCAACCATTTTCTTAACATCTTGATTTTTCATATCAGCAGCGATCACTTTAGCCTCTTGTAAAGCATCCATACGTGCTTGAGCAAGATTTTCGCTAATCGTACCGTCAGCTGCAACTTTTACTGCCAATGGAACAATCTCAGTTGAACCATCTTTCATTGGAACTTTTTGGTTATATGGTGTATTAAACACTTTCATAACAGTTAAAGCTTCTGCATAAGCAGTATCAATTTTAGCTAAGTTTTTAAACTGGTGCTTGTAAGCCGGCATAATCGAACCTGTTACCGTAGCAGCTGGGTCCCACATGTGAGATTCGTGCCAATCAGTCGTACGGTAGTTACCTACACGTAAAAGGTCCGGCCCTGTTCTTTTTGATCCCCATAAAAATGGACGGTCATACACATATTCACCGCTTAAAGAGTATTCACCGTAACGGTCTGTTTCCGCTTTAAATGGACGGATAAGCTGAGAGTGACACGCATTACAGCTATCTTTGATATAAACAGCACGACCTGCAAGTTCTAATACTGTGTACGGTTTAGTACCCACTGTAGGACGTGAAGCTTGTGAAAAGGATGGCAAAATCTCTACCAAACCTGCAAATGACATCATACATACGACACCGATGGCAAGAGCCAAGGGATGTTTTTCTAACCATGCAAACATTCTTTCTCCTTATACGCCAATTGGTGTTTTGTTTACTAAATCTTTTTCTTCAACAGTTTTACCTGAAGTGATAGTTTTCACCATGTTATATGAGAACATAATGAAACCTACAAGATATAACGTACCACCAATTGCACGGATTAAATAGTAAGGGAATAGTTGAATTACAGTATCAATAAATGAGTACTCTAATGAACCAAACTCATCTGTTGCACGCCACATCATACCTTGAGTGATACCCGCAATCCACATACTTGAGAAGTATAAAACAACACCGATTGTCTGAACCCAAAACTGTTTTTCGATAAGTGATTTAGAGTAAACCTCTTTACCGAACATACGCGGAGCCATGTGATAAAGTGCACCCATGATCATGAATCCAACCCATCCTAAAGTACCATCATGTACGTGACCCGGAATCCAGTCAGTAAAGTGAGCCAATGCATTAACTGATTTAATCGCTTGAATCGGACCTTCTAAAGTCGAGAACATATAGAATGTTGAAGCTAAAACCATAAACTTGATCAATGGGTTGGTTGCAACTTGTTGCCACTCACCCTTCATCGTAAGAAGCATGTTGATTG
>JBFHUP010000102.1:0-6329 GCA_041589975.1 Sulfurimonadaceae bacterium
CACTCAGTGAGCAACGGAGCCGTCGTTTTGGCTCAAAAAGCGGATATCCCTATTGTGGCGATGCATGCCATTCCTACGAAGTATTGGCGGCTTAACACCTGGGATCAGCTCATTATTCCCAAACCTTTTGGTACAATAACCTTTATCATCGGTGATCCTTTTAAGGTTACCGATTTGAGCGTTGAAGAAGCTAAAGAGAAAGTTCAACAAGAGCTACTTAAAAACGCGATGTAGGCTTGTAAGCAGGCCTGATAAATACCAAGTGGCATTGTAATTGCTTTAGCTTGCCCAATAGACCTGTTGAATGGAGATCGTGTGAAGCTGAAATTTTTTTCCCTCATCATAGCACTGATCCTTGTCGCTTTTTTAGCCATCTACTTTTTACTCTCTCACTCTTATCAACTCTCTTTGGAAGCAAAGTTTTATTACCATTTGGGTAACTATCAACAAGCTAAGCATTTAGCCAAGCAGGCTCATGAAAAAAATCGCTACAATAGAATGGCGGCTACCGTTATGACTCAAAGCCAGCTAGCCTTGGAATATGTTGATTATAATGCACAAGCACAAAGTTATCTTCACGAGATTGAACGCATTTCTAAACAGAAGTTTATTGAAAAAGCAGATCGTATTCGTGTGAAGTTTATGGCTGAAATTATGATCGAACGCTTTCCGAAACTCACACCCACTGTCGTGATCGATCCAGATTTGAAAAAACGGGCTCAAAATTATGCCCAGGAATTTGAGAAGATCCGTGAAAAAATTATTCAGTCGTTATAAACAAGAGTTTTTAAACTATTTAGCTGATATCAAAAAGTCACCCGATAATACCTTACGCACCTATGATATCTCTTTAACGCAAATGCTGCAAAGTGTTGCGATTGAAAAAGATAATGGAGTTTATATTCTACCTCTGATGCCTTTCAGACAAAAAATTGCCAAACAAAATAAAAAAACGATTACTAAAAAGCTCTCTGCCATACGCTCCTTTGTGAGCTATTTGGAAGATATCAAGCAGATAGATATCATTTTACGAGATGATGAGAGTGTCAAAGTAAACAGAGCATTGCCTAAACCTATTGAACACCGGCATATTTTGCAAGCTTTGAAAGAAGCTGAAAAGGAAGAGCGTCTTATTGTGGTGATGCTTTACAGTTTGGGATTAAGAATTTCAGAATTAACCGCTTTGGAGGTAGGTAACATCAAAGATCGTTGGCTGCGGGTAACAGGAAAAGGGGGTAAGATGCGTGATATCCCCTTAAGTGGAGCTCTTAAAAAGGAGATGGATTACTATTGCACACTTACTAACCCAAAAAAATTCTTTTTTGAGAAAAAAGGAGTGAAATTAAGCGAAGATAGTTTAAGATATAAGTTAAACAAAACGTTTAAACGTATAGGTTTGCATGTAACACCCCATCAGTTGCGGCACTCTTTTGCGACCTCTTTGCTTAATGGAGGGGCACGTATCGAGGATGTCAGTGAGCTTTTAGGACATGAATCGATAGCGACAACACAAGTGTATACCCAACTGGCATCGGACCTGAAGATGCACTCATATAACAGTGCACACCCACTGGGAACAGCGAAGGAGGAATAGTGATAGGCTTTTTACAAAAACTTTATGCCAAAGTTTACATTAACGTTATTGTAGAAAATCACTATGCTGATGTCTCTGTTCGTGTTGAAAAAATGGGTAGAAAACTTTCTGAAAAACAGCGTCGTTTCGAGATAGACAAAGGGGTCTTAAGCAAAGAAGTGACAGACTATATCGAAAGAGCCGAACGCAAATCACCTTTCTCTTACATTTCGGTACTCAATCCTGTCACGGAACAGGGTGCCTACGCAGGATGCAGTCAAGAAAATATGAGTGACAAGCTCTCTTTATGTGTGGGAGGCAAAAAAAATCCTTGGTCCATCTATGTGGATGCAGCCTATCTGCAAGGTGTGCAAAAACAGTTTGCCGTGACGGGTCTTGATTATATTTTTTCACCTTTTTCATTTATTCCTTATGTTGCCAAAGAGATTAAGCAGGATAAAGCCCAGCTCTTTGTTTTGATACTAGAAAAGATGATGAGCGTGGCTGTTTTTAGAAATGGGAGTTTGGAATTTGCCAAGCATGTGAGTTTGGAAGAGCCGCACGATGAGTTTGACCTTGATGATGATATGATGCTTGATGATGATTTGTCACTGGATGATGACAACATGGATATTAAAATTAATATCGAAGAAGATGTCAGTGGTGCTGCAGCTGAGGCTTTGGAGGATCTTGACGGTTTGGAAGATCTTGACGGATTGGATGAGCTTGATGATTTAGATGGTCTGGATGATCTCGATGATTTGGATGATCTGGACAATTTAGATGAATTGGGTGAAGATGAAGCTATAGAGGATTTTACGGACGAGAGTGAAATCTTAGGTGATGATGAGGAGTTTGAAGAGGACCTTGAGATGCATGAAGACGGTGACTCACCAAGCCTGTCTGGATTTAGCCGTAACTTCCAGCGGTATGAATCAATCCAAGAGGGTATTCATGATTTTTATCATAACAGTGATGTACAAAGCTCCTTTATAGAAGAGGTCTATTTACTTGACCCTTATGATGATTGTAAAGATCTTCAAGCCTATTTGGAGGATGAACTTTTTGTGACGGTCCATTTTAAACATTTTAACCTGCAAGAGATCCTTTTGAATTTGGCTAAAGAAGAGGTCAGAGATGCGTCATAGTTTTATTCAGGCCCGTCCTAAAAAACTTATCTCATGGGAACTCAAAGTGCTGGTGATCTTTTTTACAGTGATTTTGGGCTTGCTTATAGCCACCTATGCCTATTTAAAGATTGAGATCTATGTTTTTGATGAAGAGGCAAATAATGCCAATGTGGCAACACACTCTCTTAACAGTGCCCGTAAAAAGATGCAGGAACGCATTGACTATATCAAGGTTGAGGCCAACAGAGCCAAGCTAATTTACACCGACAATAAACTTTTAAGTGAGAGTATCAAAAACCTTTTTGATATCATCCCTGATAAGATTACATTGTCTAAGGCTATTTTGTCCAAAAACTCTCTGATTTTGTATGGAAAAACACCAAGTAAAGAGATCTACCAGTTTAGACTTTTAGCACCCCTTAGATCGATCTTTGATCGATCCTATACCTCCTATTATCAAAAAGCCAATGGATGGATCAACTTTGTTTCAACCAACTATATAGATACGCAAGAGGATAAGAAATTAACGAAAGGAGAGCGTCATGAATAGTGTGATGCGGGGACGTAATCTGATTAATATCCTGCTGCTCTCTTTAGGGTTTATGATTATCTTTTTTGCTTTTGTAGCGATTTTTTTGATACCAACGGGTAAACAGTATAAAAAAGATCATAAAGTCTATATGGAAGCGATATATGAGCGGAATAAGGCTCAGGAGTATCATGACGAAACCATGATGAATCTCAAAGATCTGCAGCAAAAAAACCGTTCGATTATTGTTGCCTACAGCAATAAGTTTGACCCGGATGCTTTTGCCAAACAGTATCGAGGCTATTTTAAGCAGCTTAAGCTTACGACGGTGGATGCTAAAGAGGAAGAGGATATTTTTGATATTTATGAGGTCAAAGCCACGTCTGATATCCATTCACCGACGGATTTTTACGACTTTTTAGAAGCAGTTAACAAGAGTGAAAATATTATCAGCGTAGAGTTTCCCATCGACTTTGTGGCAGAACGGTCGGTGATACGTGCCTCTTTTAGGCTCAAAGTTTTTAATGCCGATTTTGATAACAAGATGAACATGGGTGAACAGAGTGTGCCTTTAAATGAAGTTGATGAAAGATTATGAAAACCGACAAAGGGCGTGACACAAGCAGTGGCTTGCATGAAATGAATAGAATACGCTTTTTTCGTTATAAGGCTTTAAATTTAGTACTGCTTTTAGCAGCTGCAGCCAGCCTAGGTTATGTTCCTTATTTGTATACATCAGGCTTATACAGTGAATTTTTTATTGTAGAAAGAAATTTGGTTTTTTCTACAAGTATGATTGCCTTTTTAATCATATTTAATCGTTTCCCGCACACTTACGATCTGCTGTTAAAATTGGGACTTTTAATGGTGCTTTTGCTCTTTGTACATACCCTATTTGTCGAGACCAATAACGGATCTCGCCATATGTGGTTTGTTATATTAATTTTAGCAGCCTATTTTTTGGGAAACAGAGCGGTGGGAGCGGCTTTTACCTTTATTAGTGTTGCCGTTTTGATTTTTTATGATCTTCAGACCTTTGCAGAGTCAAATTTAAGCACCTTAACGATTATTGATGCTATCGTTATTATGCTACTGCTTTCTATCATTGTAAGTATCTTTTTAAGAGAGTATTATGATCTGGTTATCAAACTTAAAGAGTATCAAGTGCAATTAAAAGATGATAATAGATATTTGGATGCCAAAGCAAGGGCTGAAGCTTCAGAAAACAAAATGAAAACAGATATTATGATCAAAGAGTCTCGTTTTGCTCAGGTCGGGAAAACCTTAAGTTTAATAGCCCATCATTGGAGACAGCCTTTAGGAGCGATAGCTTCCACATCAGCCAATATGCGAATGTCTGTCATGCTTGATAAAAAAGATGATGAGAGTATCGTTGAGGGCTTGGAGTTTATTGATACCCACGTTAAAGAACTCTCTGAAATGATCAATGACTTTAGAGATTTTTTTCAGACCAGCCAGCACAAGGATCTTTTACAAGCACGTGATATTGTTCAAAGCGGCTATAGAATTGTACAAGAGGCTTTGGAAACGCAAGGTATTGAGTTCTTTTTTGATTTTAAAGAGAGCAGCAAGATTAAAGTCTACAAAAATGAGATGATTCAGGTTATCGTGAATATCATGACCAACGCCAGTGAAGTCTTTCGGCAAAGAAAGTCGCGTGATGCCAAGATCTATGTACGTACTTACGAAGATCATCAGGATGTTGTTATTGAATTAGAAGATAATGCCGGAGGGATAGGGATTGAACATTTAAGCGATATATTTGAGCCCTATTTTTCAACTAAAGAGCAGAGAAACGGAACAGGTTTGGGACTGTATGTGAGCAAAACGATCGTGGAACATCAGACTAGTGGATTGCTCAGTGTGGAACGCACTGATCAGGGGCTTTGCTTTCGTATTAAAATAAAGAAATTTGCTGCTGAAGATCTTTAAGATCGATCTGAGCACTAAAGAGATAAGGGCGTATTTTATTGGGGATACTGCGAGATCGGCATGTTTCTTTAAAAGCTTTGTGCATGGTAATTTGTGTATAAGGAGCGATAAAAGCAAGGTTCCCTTTTTGTTCAATCACAAAACGGTCTGAGATCACTACAGAATGATGGCTCTCAATTTCCTGTCGTTGACTTCCTGAAAGCAGATAACCGCGTTTTTTAAGATCCTTATCGATATGGTAAAGTCGGGTGCGTACCGCTTCTGCTTTGATGATAGTGAGTTTTTGGATCTGCAGGGAGTGGGTGTTTTGCAGTAATAGCTCTTGATCTTTTTGCAAAAATGCCAAGGAGCGTTGAACCCCTTCGTGATACTCTTTTAGCAGTTTATCAGAAAAGTTATGGCGAAAGTAGTTACGCTTAAAGGCTTCATCCTGGTTGCTTTCATCAATGAAGTAGGTGATATATTTAGCATCCAGATAGGCCTGAAGCGTCTCTTTGGTGATATCTAAAAGCGGTTTGAGACGTTGATAGTGGTTGTAGTCGCTTATTTTTTGCATGCCTAACAGCTCCAAAGTTCCCGCTCCTTTAGTAAATTGCATCAAAAACCATTCGACTTGATCGTTGAGTTGGTGAGCGGTGATAAGGGTCTCATACTTATATTTTTTAATCAGTGATTCAAAAAAATCATAACGGATGTGACGAGCTTGCTGTTCCATCTTGGAGGGTTCTAGTGTTGTCTCTAAAAAGTGGATTTTTTTATCATGTTGTTGAGCAAGTTGCTGGGCGTAGGCAAGTTCTTTTTTGGAGTTTGGACGGGTGTTGTAATTAACGATAGCGATATCAAAAGCGATCTGGGCATCCAGCAGTAAAAAAAAGAGAGCCGTGGAGTCAACACCGGCTGAAAAGGCTAAAAGGTTTTTGCGGTTCTCACACGGTGTGAAATCAATATCTTCGTGGTTTAACATGACTCTTTAAGGGTAGCAATCAGAACAGATCCTGCAACTTCTGTGATAGTGGCTGCATAGATTTTACCCAGCTCAAAACCTTCGACTTCATTATCATTGATAAGTATCTCCCCATCAATATCCGGAGCCCATAAAACAGCTTTGGCTGAAAGCAGGTACTCATGCTCATCGCTTGGGCCG
>JBFHUP010000103.1:0-6263 GCA_041589975.1 Sulfurimonadaceae bacterium
CCTAGATGGAATAGAAAATAGACCCATCTTTTTATCAAACTCCATATCTTGTAAAGAGTACAAAACATCAAAACCAGCTACCCAAAACATGACACCTATTGCCAGCATAACTGACCATAAAGGCACACTTTCCAATACTGCAATAGCCCCAGCTATAGGAGCTAAAGCCAGTGTCAAACCTAAAATAAGATGAGCTAGCTCTGAAAAACGTTTAAAATAAGAGTATGCAGCTAAAATAAATAAAATAGGAAACGACAACCAGAACGCTAAACTGT
Source organism: Sulfurimonadaceae bacterium (assembly GCA_041589975.1). GTDB lineage: Bacteria > Campylobacterota > Campylobacteria > Campylobacterales > Sulfurimonadaceae > JBFEYF01. Next base: position 276 of record JBFHUP010000103.1, read on the forward strand.
TGATCATCAAAGCAACTACAACAAAGCCTATCGCATTTGCCCACATAAAAAACAGTAGTTCTTTAGTTTTAACACGACCATCAACGCTTGGACGACCTTTAGTACGTTCATTTAGTACATCCATCTCTCTATCTACATAACGGTTAAAGCCCATAGCAAAATTACGAGCGGTAAATGCTGCCAAGATACCTAGAAAAAGCAATCTTACACCAAACCAACCATTACTTGCCACGATCATAGCAATAAAGATAAAAGGCAAGGAGAAAATGGAGTGACCCATCATAACCAGTTCATTAAAGTCTTTAAATTTTTGTTTCATAGAAGCTATTTTATTATAACTTTTCTATATAGGGATTAAAAGTTCCTTGAAGTTCAAAAATTTTTTTATTTAAGTTTTTTTCCCATGCAGTTGGCAGTTCAGTTTGATTCCAATGCCGTAGTTGATCTAAAAGATTTGCATCTAAATCAAGCTTATATTGATACTGCATATAAAGATAGATACGGGCTATACTTCCTTTATGCACTACCTTTGAGGCATCCCAAAGATTCTCAACACCCTCTTGCATCACAGTTGGGATAATATTGTGCATATCTGAACTCATCTTTTTAAATGCAGGTGAAATTTTTCGACAACAAATAGGACCCTTGATATAACGATGTGAAAAGCTCGAAAGACACACTTTTTGTGTCATACAGGCCATTCCTTTTCCCATCAACGATTCAGGTACCACATATCGCCATAAAATCTTTTCAGGTTCTTTTGTTAAACCCGAAACATACCCATCGACCGAACAACTTTCGGGATCAAAAGCATAACGTAATCCACTAACTGGAAGTATTCTGTGTTTACTGTAAAGCTTTATTAATTCGGATTTACTGGCACTAAAAGATAAAAAAGGGGTAAAAGCATGAAGTGATAAGCTTCCCAATATCACCATAAAGCAAAATAGACGTTGCATTAAAATTTGGATTGAGCTCCGATACTCCAGATCGTTAGGTCACCCATAGCCAGCCATCCGGCTATGAGCTGATATTTTGGATTGAGAAGTTTACGTACGATACCGACACCATAAGCTATCTCAAAATCATTATCGCCAATCACAAAAGCCATACCCGCTTTAGGCGTTAATGAGGTTTTGTCATTTAACTCATACGCATATCCGACATAACCCATCGCGGACAGATAATCTTGCGTAACCCCTGTCTGCGTATTTCTTAAGTCTTTAATAGTATATAAAAGATCAGCTTGAGCAAAGTACCCTTTATTGGTTTCCGACCAGTGCGGCATCGGCTTAACCATCGAAAAGATTAACCCATACCCCTTGTCATCAAAGTTATCTTGCGACTCAAAACCCAGCTGCATTTGATAGACGGTATTTATACCGTTCGTAGACGACGAGCTTTTTTTTTTACTGTTTGTGATCGGTGAAGTTTTCTTTTTCTTCTCCAGCATCTCTTTTTCATCCTCTTCAGTCAAACTGCTGTAAGGATTTTCCCGTTCATTGGTTAAAAACATATTGGAATAATCTATCGCATGCAAAGCAAAGACTGCCATCCAAATCACAAAGAGATAACGCATTTAAGCTCCTTTAAGGGCATGATAGGCTTCTTGAACCTGTTGAAACATCTGTGTGTAGTGACCGATTTGTCCCTGATTATTAAGATGCATAACCTGATCAGGATGATAAGTTTTGACCAACTGCTTATAAGAGCTTCTGAGTTCATCTTGTGAGGCACCCTTTGAACATCCCAAGATAGCATAGTATTGAGTGCTTTGATCCTCTTGGACAGCAAAAAGCGTCTGCAAGAAGTCCTGATCATAGTGGTAATAGATCTTTCGAGAGAAGATATGGTCACGATTAAGACTGCGTTCAAAAAGTGATTTTAAACGGTCATTATAAAGATTAAACACCAACTCAGTCATCGATGTTTTAACCGTACAGCTGTGCAGCTTTGACTGCATATAGATATTAAACCACGGATCAATCTTACGCATCTTCAGGCTCACGTGGTGGTTATCTAAAGCCTTAACATCCACATCAAGACTTTGTAAGGTTGTCTCTTTGTCCGTGGTTTGAATCTTAATAGGGTAATGCAGACAGCACATAATAGCCCGGACAAAAAAAGCAGCATCTAAAGACTCCTTTTGGGCAAACAGTTCGCATGCGTGTTGTAAAAAAGTAGATTTTTCCTCTTCTTGTTCATCATTATGATAGATAATGACTGAATGAGAAAGAAAAAGCAACTCCTCTTTATAGTTGGCTAAAAAAGCATTCACCCACGGCTGTTCTAGGGACTTTCGAGAGGTACGTATAACAATCATGTTTGTTTGTAATGCGATATCCATACTCTTGCCTTTTCAAAATTTTACCTATTAAAAGCAATTCCTATACCATATAATCTAAATCATATTGAACACCGTGTTAATCTTTATTTACTATTATCTGCTACACTGTTTAAATTACAACGCATACAAAGGAGCAGTTATGCAGATCATTAAAAAATTCCAATGGTTGATTTTTGGCTTTATGCTATCGACAGTGGTTGCATGGGCGTGTCCCGGCGGTTGTCACCACAATATGGGTGGCATGAAAGGCCAAGGTGGTATGTGTCAAACCAAAGCATGCAATAGCGACGGCAAAGGCATGATGTGCAACAAAGGTGAAGGCATGAAAAAGATGTGTCACACCAAACAGAGCTGTGGCCATGGTCACAAAGGTAAAAAAGGGAAGTTTTTAAGAGATCTTAAATATACCCTCAAAAACCTCAACCTATCCACCTCAGCTTGGGGAGATGTTAAAATTGCGATTCGCTCTTACAAAGCAGATATGCGTAAACTGTATATCGCAACACCGCTACAAAGTATCCAAAACGGCAAATTTGACCGCAAACTGTTTTTAAGCTCACACCCCATGCAAAAAAAGCTTGAAGCTCAGGCAGATCTGCTTGAAACCGTTTTACTCATCCTAGATGATAAACAAAAAGAGAACTTTGCCATGCTTATGGGAGCCAGCCAATACTACAACCAACTGCACCCCAACAAAGGCATGGGATGTAACGCGTGCCCAACAGGTGATATCAAACTTAAGATGAAGCCTTTAAAGCCGTAACCACCCTGTGGGCAGAGGAAAATGCCCACTGAAAATTATAACCCCCCAATTCTCCTGTAACATCCACCACTTCACCTGCAAAATAAAGCCCCTTTTGCAGTCTGCTTTGCATCGTTTGACCATCGATATCATCCGTTAAGATTCCCCCTCGAGTCGCTTCTGCACGAGCCAAACCAAAATTGCCTGCCGGTGCAAAATTATACGATTTAATAAGCGAAAGGCGTTCTTGCTCCTGCGGTGTCAGTTTGGCCACCGCCTTATCCTCCACACCCATAGCTTCCAAAAAGGCTTTAACAAACCGTTTAGGCAGCGGAATTTGCGTCGAGATATTTCTTTTTTTATCTTTGAAAAGCTGTTTGAGCTTAAAACCGGGAATAAAATCAATAATGATAGAGGACTTTTTCCAATACAAAGAAGCCGAGAGCACCGCCGGACCGCTGATACCTTTATGAGCAAACAGCAGTTGATCCGTAAAACTTTTTTTACCCACACTCACCGTTGCTTTAAAGGAAATCCCACTCAGTTCTTTCATCCAAAACTGCTCTTTTTGCAGACTTAGTCCGACTAGTACTGGCTCAAACGGACGGCTCTGATGCCCGAAATGTTCCGCTAAACGTAGCCCGACATCACTCGCTCCGATCTTGGGCAGACAAGGCCCACCTGTTGCTAGCAAAACATTGTCTGCACGATAGCTATCTTGCGAGGTCTGAATGATAAAGCTGCCGTCGTACTTGACTGAACTAATCGTCTCAGATCTTTTCAGATGCACACCCCGCATCTCCGTAAGCAAAATATCAATCAAATCTTTGGCACTGTGCCGGCAAAAAAATTGGCGGTTTTTTTCCACCACGGTTTTAAGCCCCCGCTTGTGAAAGTAGTTCATCACCGCGACCTCATCATAAGCCTGCAAGATGGGAGCCACAAACTTTTTATCACCCAAGTAGTTATCTTCACTGACCACTTCATTCGTAATATTACAGCGACCGCCGCCCGAGATCTCGATCTTTTTACCCAATCTCTCATTGGCATCAATAAGCAGTACATTTTTATCTTTAAGATGGGCAGCCGCAAACATACCAGCAGCACCACCCCCTAATATCACCAGATCATATATCACATATCACTCTTATTTGGTTGTAAATCTAAAGACGCCGTCAAAGGCTTCAGGCGGATGCTCGATAAAGTGTTCACATCGCTCCATATAAAGGCTATAAACCACTTTATGATGTTCTTCATTAAGTTGGGAAAAGATCTCCAATGCCTTGTCAAACTTCGAATCTCGGTAGAGATTTAAAGCCTCATGGTAACGATCTAACTCCGCTTTAAGTTCACCTTCAGCTGTGCCAAAATCGATCACCTCAAAGATCTGTACCGGCTGATCTTTACCTTTAACTTGCACCAGGTCAAGATCTCTAAAGATATACTCTTGTTTCAATCCCGCCTTGGTAAACTCTGTAATAATCAGTCTCACCCCATAAGGTTTACACAGACCCTCCACACGAGACCCCAGATTAACAGGATCACCAATAACAGTATAGTCAGAACGACCATGACTTCCCATCTCTCCCACAGCTGCGATACCGGTATTCAGACCAATGCCATAATCAAGCTCAACATCATATTTGGCTTTGATATTGACATTAAGTGCATCTCGAGCCTGAATTTGACGTAAAGCTGCTTTGACAGCCTGATCCTGATGCCCTTCAAGATCTTTTGGAGCATTCCAATACGCCATAATCGCATCCCCGATAAACTTATCAATCGTTCCATGCTCTTCAATAATGATATCAACCATCGGAGTCATATAATCATTCATTAATGCAATGAGTTTCTCAGCTGAACCCAGTTTTTCAGAGATCGAGGTAAAAGATCTGACATCTGAGAAAAATACGGTCACCTCTTTATCCTGGCCCATAAAGTTAACACTGTCAGGATTTTTCATCAACTCATCCACAACGTCTTTAGAGACCTTCTGAGAGAACTTCTCACGGATAATCTTTTTCGTTCGGCTTTCAAAGATGTAGCTGACTAACAGACTCATAATGGACATCAAGATCAAGGCCATGAATGGAAAAAGAATATTAACTACCAAATGTTCCGAAAAGTGCATGTAGTATAAGTGTTCAAAAAGCAGATACGCCACAATAAGTAAAGCAAGCAAACCCAAAGTAGCTGGCAAAAACAGCATAATCAGAGCTACTAAAAAGACAATCCCTACAATAAGTAACTGTTCATACCCTACACTGCTGCTTGAAATAATCATAAAATCTTTTTTAAGCATATTATCAACCACATTGGCATGTACTTCCACTCCAGGATAAACTGAATCAAAAGCGGTTGTTCTTAAATCAAACAATCCAATTGCAGAGGTACCCACAAGTACGATTTTGTTTTTAATACGATCGGGATCAACCGTACCGTTATAAATATCCACCATAGAGATATAATCAAACGTGCGTGCAGGTCCACGGAAATTGACAAAAAATCGACCATAACGATCTGTTGGAATATAGGTGCCGTTCATATCCATTCCAACAAACTCACCATCTTCATCATAGACCAGTCTGACTGTCTCAATCTGTTTGTGGATTCGGTACATCTCCAAGGCCAAAGAGGTGTAATAAAACCCATCCTCTTTCATCAGCGTAGGAACACGTCGGATAATTCCATCTACATCCGAAAGGTTGTTAAAGAAACCTGCAGAGTAGGCATTTTCCTGGATCTTAGGAACATTAAGTAAGATCCCTTTAGGCTGAATAATCTCATCAACCTTATCCCCTTGAAACTGAATATTGGCGGTAATATTGGGACGGTCTTGCACATCAGGTGTCTCATGTGTCAGATTCCAGACATAGCCTGCCACGGTGGGCGTATTGGC
>JBFHUP010000104.1:0-6237 GCA_041589975.1 Sulfurimonadaceae bacterium
CCTTAAATCATTTTTGCAAGTGTAACAACTTCTAGATTTACCTAAGCTTTCTTCCCTTGTCGCTCATAGAATAAACATACGAAAGTATCTCCGCGACGGCAGCAAAAAGTTTATCCGGAATGGTCTGTTCCAGATCCACCTCTTTATACAAAGCTCGAGCCAGCGGAGGATTTTGGGCAATATGGACATTATTTTCACGGGCAATCTCTTTGATCTTAAGGGCTACCGCATTCATCCCTTTAGCCACAACCACGGGAGCCGTATCACCCTTGGATGCATCATACTTTAAGGCTACGGCATAGTGGGTCGGATTGGTTACAACCACATCGGCTTTGGGGACTTCCGCCATCATGCGTTTTCGAGACATCTGCATCTGAATCTGTCGGATCTTTTGTTTAATCAACGGATCCCCCTCCATCTGCTTCATCTCATCTTTGACTTCCTGCTTGGACATCTTCAGCTTTTGAAAGTACTGGTAACGAACAATCAAAATATCTGCCAAGGCAAAAATAAGTGTTACCAAAAGCATAACAAAAGCAATGATCAATGCTTTTTCTGCCAGCCATGAAAGCTGGGTCATATAAGGAAACAGTGTAACCGTAGGCAGCTCCTTAATAAACATTGTAAACAGAATAAAAGCCAATCCCAAGGTCACAAAAGCTTTCATTGTGATCTTCATACCTTCGATCACTTTTTTTAAAGATACAAGATTTTTGATCCCCTTAATGGGATCTATTTTTTTCAGATCAGGCACAAGCGGTTTGGTGGTAAACAAAAAGCCAAACTGAGCAAGACTTCCTAAAATACCTGCTATGGCAACCGTTAAAGCCAAAGGAATCACAATGATCAAAAACTCTTTAGCCAATACAATAGCAATATTTGTGATACTGCTTACCGTCAGCTCTTGGTCAAAAAGTTCTGTAGCGTAGATAAAGGTTCTTTGAAGATGTTCTCCCATAAAAGGAAAGAGAGCCAAAAAAGCCAATACCGCAATAAAAAGGGTAAATAGACCGGAGACATCCTGACTTCTGGGTACATTGCCCTCCTTTCTGGCATCTTCGATCTTCTTGGGGGAGGCTTCTTCTGTCTTTTCGCCACTGTCGTCGGCCATGAATGTCCTTTTGGATTAATACGTTCTAGGAGCAAAGCCCCTAGAACTACGTTAACACTGGGTTCTCCTCAGCGGAGGGCTCACGTGCAGTGAACCGCACTTAGACGGTTGGACATCACGTTATGAATCAAGTACACTGGCTTCTTGAAGTCTTTTTTAATTAATCTTCATAGACAAATCTGGCCAGATGGCTTGATGAATTGTTGAACCTGTGCTGATGGCATCGACACCTGTTTTGGCTATCGCTTCGATGGTTTCTAAAGAGACATTGCCTGATGCTTCAATACGTACCTTTGGATGAGCTGTATTTCTCAGTGCTACCACTGCTATCATATCATCACAGCTCATATTGTCACACATCACGATATCGGCTCCCGCTTCCATCGCCTCTTTGGCTATTTCCATCGTCTCTGCTTCGATCTCGATCGTCGTGGTAAAGGGGATCTTTTTACGAGCTTCTTTGACATAAGCTGCCAAATCGGGGATCGTTTTAAGGTGGGTATCTTTAAGCATCAAAGCATCATCCAGACCCATTCTGTGATTGGTTCCGCCACCGACTCGTGTGGCATATTTTTCAAACAGACGCAGTTGCGGACGTGTTTTACGAGTGTCAAGCAACATCACATCATAGGGAGCAATTTTTTGAACAAACTTTCGTGTTAAACCTGCTATACCGCTGGCATGATGCAGGATATTAAGGATGGTACGTTCTATGCGGAGCAAGGTATGGGAATCTCCATGAAAAGTAGCTAACTTCTCACCTTTATTAAAAGCCTCTCCATCCTCTTTAAGCCACATGATCTCAAAAGGTTCTAAAGTTTGTAAAGCTTCTATATAGACAACACCTGCAAGCACACCTTCGGATTTTGCAATAATAAAACCGCTTTGATCCGTTGCAGGCAGGACCTTGGCATAAAGATCACCTCGACCGATATCTTCAGCCAATGCTCTTTTTACAAAATCAATAATTTCTGCACTCATTACAGAGCCAACATTCTTTCTAAGGCGATTTTGGCATTTTTTTGCACAGACGCATCTAAAAAGATCTCATTAATCGGCTCGCCGTCATCGATCGCTTTAAGCGTGTTATACAGATCTTCTAAAGTTGTTTCATTCATCGTCGGGCACTCAGGCTTGGTTGAGGAAAGGACGTAAGTGTTTTTCTCACGCAGACGATTAACCAGATTAAACTCTGTCCCCACAGCCACTTTTTGCTCAGGATCCAGTTCTGCAATATATTTCATAATCTGTGACGTTGAACCTACAAAATCAGAAACGGCACACACTTCGGGCTTACATTCCGGATGCGTTACGATCTTGATTCCAGGAAATTTTTTGCGATAAAACTCTACATCACTGACTTCAAAAAGCTGATGTACCGAACAAAAACCGTCATAACAGATAATATCCGCCTCTTTAGGATCTGTACCGTCACCTATAACACACGATTTCAGCCCCATATCCACAGCAATGTTTTGCCCCAGACACTTATCCGGAACAAAAAGAATTTTTTTACCGGACTCCAAAGCATTGGTAATGATTTTTTTCGCATTGGAAGAGGTACAAACCAGTCCGCCCATCTCCCCGATTTTAGCTTTAACCTCTGCCGAAGAGTTGATATAGGTTACGGGCATGATCTCATCTTTTGTGATACCGTTAGCCTCTAAAAAACTCACTGAATTATCATAATACTCCGTAGAGATCATACGGGCCATAGAACAGCAAGCGATTTTTGGCATCACTACCCGTTTTTCAGGACTTAAAACCTTAACGCTTTGCCCCATAAAGCCGACACCGCAAAAGAGCACAAAAGGGTTCTCGTCAGCCAAACATTTACGAGCCAACTCCAAACTGTCACCCGTAATATCGGCCATCTCATACACTTCATCTCTTTGATAAAAATGAGCCACCACAGTTACAGGAAGCTTCTTTTTTAAGGCGATAATGGCCTGTTTTAATTGTTCTGTTGAAAGATTATTCGCACTCAATTCATTATCCATACAATTTGTTTCATCAGGGTATCATCGACCCAAAAATTTTAATGACATAATACCATATTAAACTGTTTTGCCTATAATTTCAGTTACAAAAAAGTTATCAAAGGATTCTATTTGGAATTTATCACTAATATCAATATTATTTTCTACATCGTTGCCTACGTCGTTGGCGGTATCCCTTTTGGAGTTTTATTGGCTAAAAAGTTTGCCGGTATTGATGTACGACAATCAGGTTCTAAAAGTATCGGAGCGACCAATGTTTTACGTGTTGTCAAAGAAAAAGATCCCAAACTTGCTAAAAAACTGAGTGCTGCAACACTTATTTTTGATGCAACAAAATCAGCGATTATTATTGGTATTGCCATGCTTTTTGATGTGAAAGAGGCAACTTTATGGAGTATCGCAGTGTTAGCCATCATGGGACATTGCTGGTCTCCATTTTTAAAATTCAACGGCGGCAAAGGGGTTGCCACAGCTATCGGTTCTATCTTGGTTCTGGCTCCTATTGAAGCCGTAGTAGGTTTGGCTGTCTGGGCTTTTGTGGCCAAAGCCTTAAAAATCTCTTCAATGTCCTCACTTTCTGGTGTGCTGGCAGCTGTCATTGGGTCATTTTTTATCTCTCCCGAGATGAATCACGCCCCACTTGTAATTATGGGATTTATTATCTTTTACAAACATATTCCGAACATTATGCGTCTGATTAAAGGTGAAGAGAAGGCTGTTGCTTGACCATATCCATCAAGCAACTCACCTTTGAAACTATCATAGGCATTTTGGACCACGAACGTATCACACCTCAGCGTGTCGTCATTGATTGCAACATCGATTATGACTATGATCGTGACAAAAACTTTATTAACTATGCTGTGGTTGCCGAACTGATTGTTTCAACCATGAAGCAAAAAAAATTTGAACTCATAGAAACGGCTTTAGAAGCTTTAATTGAAGAAATCCACGCCAAATTTTCAGATGCACACACCATCTCTTTAAGCATTACAAAACCCGATATTTTGGATAATTGCGAAGTATGCGTATCCCACCAGAAATCTTTTCTTTAACGAAATTTAAAAATTTTTTAAAAAAAACTGAATTTATGTGATATACTTTCAAAAAAAATTAAGCCTATAGGATTAAATGCATGAGAATTTTAATCATTGAAGATGAAGTAACTCTAAACAAAATGCTCGCTGAGGGCCTTAAAGAGTTTGGTTACCAAAGTGATGTTGTAGAGAATATTAAAGATGGTGAATACTATTTAGATATCCGTAACTATGACCTTATTTTAACAGACTGGATGTTACCAGATGGTAGTGGACTGGATCTTATTTCAACTGTCAAACAGACCTCTCCAAAAACAGCTATCGTTGTACTTTCTGCTCGTGATGACAAAGATAGTGAAATCGAAGCTCTAAGAGCGGGTGCTGATGACTATATCCGTAAACCGTTTGACTTTGATGTCCTGATTGCTCGTATCGAAGCTCGTTTACGTTTTGGTGGTTCCACGGTTATTGAGATCGAAGATCTTACGATCAACCCTGAAGAAGAGAAAATCACATATCAAGAAAAAGATATCGAACTTAAAGGAAAACCTTTTGAAGTTCTTACACATCTTGCTCGTCACCGTGATCAGATCGTTTCTAAAGAACAACTTCTTGATGCGATCTGGGAAGAACCAGAACTGGTTACGCCAAACGTTATTGAGGTAGCGATCAACCAAATCCGTCAAAAAATGGATAAACCACTTGGTATTACTACGATTGAGACAGTTCGTCGTCGTGGTTACCGTTTCTGTTTTCCAAAAGGTGCCTAAGCACTTTTAACCTCTTAACCCTTCTGGGTTATGCACTTCCGTAAACACCTCCATTCATTCTTTTTTAATCTTTTTTTGTTAAGTTAATATGTGTTACTATCACATCATCCCAATTAAGGTCGTTTTTTGTTTCCTCGAAAAAGCATTAAAAATAGATTTACCCTGCAACTGCTTATTGCATCCGCTTTACTGTTGATTATCTTCTCTTCACTTCTTTATATCTATATCAAGCAATCCATCTATAATGAACGTAAACATGAATTGGTCTCTATTGCATTAAATATTACGAAAAGTGAGTTTGTCAACAACCAAACCTTTTTAGACAACAATCCCAACATCGGTATCTCCATCAACCTGGTTCACTTAAAACAGCCTAACACCTCACTGCTTTTTACCGAGACCAGTGATGACAATAAACACTATCTTATTTTATACTATCCCTATGATTATAAAACCGCTACTTATATCAAAATTACACGGGACTTTTCGACCACGACCTATATGCTGCATAAAATTTTGAACTCTATTTTTCTTATCAATGCGATCAGTCTTATTTTTATTGTTATTTATGCGATTTTTGTTGCCAAACTGCTTCTTAGTCCTATCACCTCATTAACTGAAAAGCTTTCAAAAATGAATGAAAACTTCATCAAACCGATTAAACTTCAAGAGCTCCCTGTAGAATTCATGCCTTTAGGCGAAAGCATCAATATGCTGATAAACCGTATCCAAACCTTTGTCAAATATCAAAAAGAGCTCTTTATCGGTACGGCTCATGAGCTTAAAACACCACTGGCCGTCATTAAACTTAAAAATGATGTTACTTTGATTAAAAAGCGAGAACCTGAAGCCTATATCGAAGCACTGCAAACCACCAACGAATCGGTCAAACATATGAATCAGATGGTTGCCAACATCTTGGAGATCGGTCGTCAGGAGGGGGCCCAATTTGAAAAACCTGTCACGGTTGATGTTATAGAAATTATTAAAAAAATGGGTGAAGATTTTAAACTCATTGCCAAAGATCAAAACAAAACACTCGATACCATCTATAATCCATCGGCCTATATTGCTTTGATTCAAGTTACCCTGCTTAAGCAGATTATTCAAAACTTTTTGCAAAATGCTCTGAAGTTTACACCGGAAGGAAAACGCGTTTTATTACAATCCCAACTAACATCCAAAGGTCTGGAGATTGATGTGATTGATCAGGGATGCGGTGTGGAAGAAAATGTCGACCTTTTTGCTCCGTTTAAACGTATGGGAGATAAGTCCGGAGCAGGATTGGGGCTGTTTTTAGCCAAAAGTGCGGCCGACGC
>JBFHUP010000105.1:0-6232 GCA_041589975.1 Sulfurimonadaceae bacterium
GATGATCGTTTTTGTTGCTTCGCTTACGGCATGCGTACCTGCTGCACATGCTGTAACTGAAGAGACATTTGGTCCTTGAAGACCATGTTCGATACCGATAAAACCACCAAGCATATTTACTAATGCAGAAGGGATAAAAAATGGCGAAAGACGCTTTGGACCACGTGTATGATAAGTGATCGAGTTATCTTGGATCGTTCCCAGTGCACCGATACCCGATGCAGAAGAGATACCAAAACGTGTTGCATCAAACTCAGAGAAGTTGGCATCTTGCATCGCTTCCTGTGCAGCTTTCATACCTAAGTGAATGAAACGACCAGCTTTTTTTACCTCTTTAGGGCTCATTACTGTACTTGGATCAAAATCTTTAACTTCACCTGCGATATTTACAGTTTGACCCTCTGTATCAAATGATTCAATGGTATTAATACCACATTTACCATCTAACATTGCAGAAAAAGAACTCTCTTTATCATGCCCAAGTGCATTAATCATACCTAAACCAGTAACAACTACTCTTCTCACTCTATCTCCTTAAATAATAACAGTAAGCTTTCAAAACCTCAACATGAGGTCTTGATAACAATCTAAATTGTTAGGCTTATTTTTTGCTCTCTACGTAATCGATAACGTTTTGAACTGTTAAAATTTTCTCAGCTTCTTCATCTGGGATTTCAATATCAAATTTCTCTTCTAGAGCCATTACTAACTCAACAACGTCAAGGCTATCTGCACCTAAATCTTCAATAAATTTTGAATCTTCTTTAACTTCTGCTGCATCTACGCTTAGTTGCTCAACTACTACTTCTTTGATATCATCGATAAGTGCCATGATTTCTCCTGTTAAAAATATGCCGAAAGTGTAGCATAATTTTCTTAAAGTTGCTGAATAAGAAAGCTTTTATATAAAAAGTAATTTGTTGTTTTTTACGATTTTTGATGAAAAAAGTGAGGTTTTTGGGTCAAAACTGACCATTTTGAAGAAAAAAGAGGGTTTTTACTCTTTGAAATGCAAAACGCCTAAAAGCGTTTTACATAAGCATTCCACCATTAACTTTTAATGTCTCACCAGTGATATAACTTGCACTGTCAGAGAGTAAAAAAGCTGTCGCTTCGGCTACTTCTTGGGGGTTACCAAAACGCCCCATAGGAACTTTTGCTGTAAAGCCAGCTTTGACTTCATCAGAAAGCACATCTGTCATATCTGTCGCGATAAAACCTGGCGTAACCGTGTTATAACGAATGCCGCTTGCAGCTGCTTCTTGAGCAAAGGATTTAGTCATCGCAATCACACCACCTTTGGATGCCGCATAGTTTGTCTGGCCTGCATTACCTGTCTCACCTACAATGGAAGCGATATTTACTACAGCACCAAACTTCTTTTTACGCATCACTTTCATAGCTTCACGACATCCTACAAAGGCTGAAACCAGGTTCGCATTGATCACTGACATAAAGTCTTCATTTTTCATACGAAGAGCCAGTTTGTCATTAGTGATACCTGCATTATTTACCAGGTAAGAGAATTCGCCGTCAGCATCCATGATTGTTTTAATACCTGCTACAAAAGCCTCTTCATCACTGACATCAAAACCGATAACGGCTGCCTGACCACCAGCCGCTTCAATCTCAGCTTTGACTTTGTCCGCTGCTTCAGCACCACTACGATAGTTGATCCAAACTTTTAGACCATAAGATGCTAAAACTTTAGCGACCTCAGCACCGATACCACGACTTGAACCTGTTACTAAAACATTTTTACCACTAAACTTCATCAAAATCCTTATGAATAATACGATAAAGGAACAAAGTCCCTTTATCTACGCTTCTAGGCCAAAGCCTGATGCAGAAAAGAACTAAATTCTTTTCTGTTAGCTGAGTTTGCTTCAGCAGCAGGCTCATGACGCTTGCGTCATTATATTTGCGAAATTGTATCATAAAAAAGTTTGGAATAAGCACGGTTCACTGTGCGTGGGCCTTCTGCCAAAGAGGACACAGTGTCAACGTAGTTTAATGGGCTTAGCTCATTAAACGTATTAAATTAATGGAGCATCCATTTCAGCTGGAATTTCAAGGTCCATCATCTTTAGTACTGTTGGAGCGATATTATTTAAGCCTCCATCTTTGACTGAAGTAACACCTTCAGCCTCAACAAAACAGAAGACTGAACCTACTGTATGGTTCGTTAATACCTTACCTTCAGGCGAACGCATCTCTTCACAGTTCCCATGATCGGAAGTAAGCAGTACGCCATAACCTTTATCTTTCGCTTTTTCAAAGATACGTCCGAGTTCTCGGTCCACGGTTTCCACAGCCGTAATAGCTGCTTCAAAGTGACCTGTATGGCCAACCATATCACCATTGGCAAAGTTGACTACAACCAAGTCATAATCTTCATCCATGGCAGTCAAAACAGCATCGCCAACCTGGGCTGCACTCATCTCCGGTTTAAGATCGTAGGTTTTGACATCAGGACTTGGAATCAAGACACGAGACTCATTAAGTACCGGCTCATCGACACCGCCATTAAAGAAGAAGGTGACGTGGGCATACTTCTCTGTCTCTGCTGTATGCAGTTGATTGAGCCCTGCAGCACTGACGACATCTGCCAAAGTATTTTCCGGTACACGTTTTTTATACAAGACATCGTAGGTAAAACTTTTGTCATACTCTGTCATCGTAGCTATATGAAGATTTTTAAAAGTCCGTTCGAACGCATTAAAATTTTTATCCCCTAAGGCTGTGATGATCTCTCGAACGCGGTCTGCTCTAAAGTTGACACATAAAACGGCATCACCCTCTTGCATCCCTTCATATCCGTCAAAAGCAGTAGGCACAATAAACTCATCCGTCTCATCTTTGGCATACGAAGCATCAATATATGCTAAGGGATTCATATCAGTTTTTGGTGTTGCTGCATCCATAGCTCTGAATCCAAGTTCTACACGTTCCCAACGGTTATCTCTATCCATGGTATAAAAACGTCCGCCAATTGTTGCGATCTTGATGCTTTCATCCAGATCCTCTAAGAAGTTGACATACTCTTTAGCCGATGTCGGAGAGACATCTCGCCCATCGGTAATGAGATGTAAAAAGACCTCTTTACCTTCTGCAGCCACAATAGAAGCGGTTGCTTTAAGATGATTAATATGAGAATGCACCCCTCCATCACTTAAAAGCCCCATGATATGCACACGATTACTTGCGTTTCGTAACGCTACAAACGCCTCATTATCTTTTAGACTTCCATCTTCAATAGCCAAATTAATCTTCACCAGATCCTGATACAAAATACGGCCTGAACCAATCGTCATATGCCCCACTTCTGAGTTACCCATCTGTCCCTCAGGCAGTCCGACACTCAGGCCCGAAGTATCAACCACACTGTTTGGGGTCTCTTTAAATAGTTTGTCATAGGTTGGTGTCTTGGCACTTAGAAAAGCGTTGTACTCTTTTTGATCTGTTTTACCAATCCCGTCGGTGATAATTAAAACAGCTTTTTTGCTCATAATCGTTCCTATTTGTTTTCGCTTTAACATAAATTTTATTGGAATTCTACTACAATGTATCTTTTAAACTTATAACTCAGGTAAACTATGTTCTATTACTTATATAGTCATTATGATATTAATGTTTTTCAGTATCTGACCATCCGTGCGGGCTTTGCCTTTATCATCTCTATGCTTTTGGTGCTGTTTGCTCTACCCCTTTTTATTCGTTGGGCCCAAAAAAAAAGTATCAATCAACCTATCTATGACCTCGCTCCGGACACCCATCAGATCAAGGCCAAAACACCCACTATGGGAGGTATGGTCTTTATAACCGCGACTATTATTGCCTCACTTTTGACCATTCAACTCGACAACTTTTATGCCCTTTTAGGCTTAGGCGTACTGTTTGGCTTTATGATACTTGGCTTCCAGGATGATTATGCCAAGATTGCATCCAATAAAAACAATGAAGGTCTTTCGGCTAAAAGTAAATCACTTTTTCAGTTTATGATCTCTTTGTTTGTCATGATCATGCTTATCAACCATGAGAACTATACACCTGACCTCTATCTCCCTTTTTTAAAAGAACCAGTCTTTTACATGGGTATCTTTGCCCTACTCTTTTGGGTTTTTATCATGGTAGGGACTTCCAATGCGGTTAATCTTACGGACGGACTAGATGGTCTGGCAACCATACCAGCCATTTTTGCACTCTTTTCCCTTGGGGCCATCATCTATATCACGGGTAATGTCAAATTCTCCCAATACCTCTATTTGCCTTATGTGGAAAATGCAGGAGAACTGGTTGTGATCTGTACCGCACTTATCGGGGCACTGATTGGCTTTTTATGGTACAACTGTCATCCGGCCGAAGTCTTTATGGGGGATAGCGGCAGTCTGAGCATCGGGGGCTTTTTAGCCTATGTTGCCATTGTTGGTAAAAGTGAAGTCCTGCTTATCTTGATTGGTCTCATTTTTGTCATAGAAACCGTATCAGTCATGCTGCAAGTAGGAAGTTTTAAACTACGGAAAAAACGTATCTTTCTTATGGCACCGATTCATCACCACTTTGAGATGAAAAAGTGGGCAGAAAACAAGATTATTATTCGATTCTGGATTATTGCTATGGTTTCTAATCTTGTAGCACTTATCACCCTAAAGATACGCTAATGACACTTTTTGGATTTGGAAAAACAACACAGGCAATTGCCAATAAATTCCCGCATGCCAAGTTTTATGATGATAATGTCCATAAACCGCATACAACCAAGGAGGGTTACCGTCTTAACCCTTCATCTGAGTTTGATCCCCGATACTCTACGATTGAGATCCCAAGCCCCGGCATACCGCCCCACCACCCTCTGATCCAAAAAGCAAAAAACCTGGTATCTGAGTATGACTATTTTGCCAAAGATATGCCCTACTCTGTTTGGATAAGCGGTACAAACGGTAAAACAACCACCACTCAGATGATGGAACATCTTTTAAAAGACAAAGGAGCCATTGCCGGCGGCAACATCGGTACACCACTGGCAGACTTAGACCCCCATGCCAACATCTGGATTCTGGAGACCAGTTCCTATACCCTGCACTACACCAACATCGCATCCCCCGGGATCTATATTCTTTTACCGATCACACCGGATCATATCGCTTGGCATGGATCACTTCAAGCCTATGAAGAGGCCAAACTGCAGCCGCTAAAAACCATGCAAGAGGGAGAGATCGCGATCATCCCTGCCCGATTCAAGGATTATCCTACCGATGCTGCCATCGTGCCTTATGAAACCTTAGAGGATATCGCTGACTATTTTGACATTGATACTAAGAAAGTCAATTTTGAAGGGGCATTTCTTATGGATGCCTTGTTAGCTATGAGCGTTGATAAGATCCTTTTTGACCGTATTGATTATGACAAAATCAACAGTTTCAAACTTGACCCCCACCGTCAAGAAAAGGTGATTGACCCTAAAGGTCGTATGTGGATCAATGACTCAAAAGCAACCAATATCGATGCAACCATTGAACTTTTAAAGACCTACAGTAATCATGATGCGATCCATATTATCCTAGGGGGTGATGACAAAGGTGTTGAATTAGAGTCTCTGTTTGAACATCTCAAACAGTATGAGCACCTCCGTCTTTACCTCATAGGTAAAAATGCCAACCGCCTAGCAGAGTACGCTACACAATACAGCATCCCTTATCTTATTTGTGAAACGATGCACAATGCTATAGAAAAAATTGACAAGCAACATGATAACGGTAGTGTCGCCATGCTCTCTCCGGCAGCGGCAAGTTTAGACCAGTTCAGCTCCTATGTTGATCGAGGCGATCAATTTAAGCAAAAAGTTAAGGGATTAAGCTAAAGTTTAAGGTAAGCTAGCTATAATTTCAGCCTCTTACGAGAACGACTGAATGGCCAATTAGCTCAGTCGGTAGAGCAACTGACTGAAAATCAGTGTGTCCTTGGTTCGATTCCGAGATTGGCCACCACTTTTTATTCATTTCCCAACACTTTAAAAATTTAATATTATCTGAATCTATCACCTGATACCCCTTTCTCATAAGTTACATTTTGTAAATCACCCACACGCAATGTAATACAACGCTGTAACATCACTATAAAAAACAAAAACTCAAAGAGCTTCACAAATAACTTATTATAATGTATACTTGGTAGTGAAAATGAAAAAAGGCGGTTATTATGATACTTTGTGATGCACTTAAAGAGGCAACCC
>JBFHUP010000106.1:0-6230 GCA_041589975.1 Sulfurimonadaceae bacterium
GCTTTAGAAGTATTAGTAATCAAGTGGGTGATGAAATTGTCAATGATGATGTGATTATCGTTTGGGGCGAAGAGAAACGCATTATTACAGGTGCAGATATCTTAGGCAGACTGCTTAAAGGAGTTACCAAAGGTGTTTCTGAAAACGGCTAATCTTTATCAAGGTTGGTTGTATAAAAGGAAGTGTGTTTTGGTTGCGGAAGCAGGATTTGAACCTGCGACCTTCGGGTTATGAGCCCGACGAGCTACCGAACTGCTCTATTCCGCGACAGTGTAGTTAAAGCGAAGAAGATCTTCAACTTTAGTGGATGGGGTAGAGGGATTCGAACCCCCGAATATCGGTACCAAAAACCGAGGCCTTACCGCTTGGCGATACCCCAATCGTGTAATTCTCTTTGTTAAGAGGCCGAAATTATAGGGTATTACAGGGATAAAGTCAAGGTTTTTTGGCTATAATTTTAAAAATTTACTATTGTAAAATATGATTAGGAAGTTAGATGGGTGCAGAAAAACGGGTTCAAGAGGCATTGGAGGCGATAAAGCGAGGCGAAATGGTCGTCATGATAGATGACGAAGATCGTGAAAACGAAGGCGACCTTGTATATGCCTCTGTATTTAGTACGCCAAAGCATGTCAACTTTATGGCCACGCACGCCAAAGGCTTAATATGTGTTGCAACGTCACCTTCTATAGCAGAACGCCTCAATCTGACACCTATGGTAAGCAACAATGACTCGTCCTATGAAACAGCCTTTACGGTCTCAGTAGATGCCAAAGAAGCCTTAACGGGCATTTCGGCAGCTGAACGCGATATGACCATTAAGATTCTTTCCAATCCGCTAAGTTCTAAAAATGAATTGGTGCGTCCGGGCCATATATTTCCTTTGATTGCCAAAGAGGGTGGAGTTCTCATTCGGACAGGTCATACGGAAGGGTCTGTGGATCTGTGCCGTCTTGCAGGCTTGGCTGAATCTGCCGTAATTTGTGAAATCATCAAAGAAGATGGCACCATGGCACGCAGAGATGACTTGGATATATTTTGCGAAAAACATCAACTTAAGACCATCTTCATTTCTGATCTGGTCGAGTTCAGGCTTAAAAACGAATCGCTTTTGACACTTCTAGATAGCAGTTCAACAAACTTTTTTGCCAAACCTGCCATAAAAGAGGTTTATGAAGATCACATGGGCCATAAGCATACAGCCATCATCTTTGGAGAACGCAAGTCTGAAATGGCCGTAAAAGTACACAATATTGGTTTGGATACGGATCTGTTTTTGCATGATGAAAAGCATCAGCACTTTAATCGATCTATTGACTATTTACAAAAACACGGGGGTGTTTTGCTGCTTATCGAACAGCCGGCTATTCATAACGAACAGATGAAAGAGTATGGGATCGGTGCATTAATGCTGCAAGCCTTAAGTATCAGTAAAATACGACTGCTTTCTTTGCATCATCAGCATACAGCATTTGTCGGTATTCAAGGTTTTGGTCTTGAAGTGATAGAGCAGGTTGTTGTTTAAGCATGATCTCTTCAAGCCAGTTTCGCATCTATTATGAAGATACTGATGTTGGCGGCATCGTTTATCATGCTAACTATTTAAAGTTTTGTGAACGAGCCCGAAGTGATCACTTTTTTAATCAAGGAACATCCTCGCAGCGAGGAGAAAATCACTTTGTCATTACAGCCATGGATGCCAAATTTAAAGCCCCGGCAAAACTTGGAGATCTCATTACGGTTACGGTAGCTGTGAAAAGCATCAGTAAAGCCTCCTTTGTATTGCATCAAGAAGTACTGCGTGGTGACACGCTGTTATTTGAGATGAATGGGACTTTTGTCTTAACCAACACTCAAGGAAAAGTCATACGCTTAGGCGAAGAAGATCTTAAGGTTTTTAAGGCTTAATCCACGCGGACAAAGCCAAAGCGTGTAGGCTTATAGATGGCAATAGGATAAATAACCTGATTGGCTTCTATCTTCTCTTTATATTCTCGCTTCTCTGAGGTTGCTGCTGAAAGAAAGTAATCTATACCCACCATTGTTGCATAGTTGATTCTGTCATACTCAATGTCATTATCAAGCAGTTTGTTCGCCTCAATAAAAACGCTGTTATGGCCCTCTATCGAATTTGCTATAAACATGTTTTTGCGATCTTGCTCCTGAGTAATGGATAGAAGCAGTGGACTAAAGTTGATCTGTGTCGATAAAATAGCGGCCGGCTCTATAGCATACAGTGTTAACTGGGACAATACAATACCGCTGCGTACTGTAGAGGTATTGATAAAGACTGTTCCGTTTTGGAGCAATTCATTGGACTTCAGATATCTTTCAAGGTTTGATTTTTTACGCGACATTGGCGTTGAGAAACGTATCCACTTAGGATCAATATTTCTTTGTACAACTTCATCAAGGCGTTTTCCTAAAGAGCTTGGATCATAAAAGAGAGCCGCATATCCCTGTGAATATCTTAAAAGTGCCTCAATTTGAGCCTCGTAATCAATTCCGCCAAAATAGAGTGTTGCGGGAGGGTTTTTTAGGTCGCTTTTATGAATTGTAGGCAAATAGACATTAATTGTCGGTTCTGCTAGAGCAATGGCTTGAGCACCTTTAAGTGTAACCGGTGCAATCACATAGGATATACCATCATTTTTAATCTCTGCCAAAGCGTCAGCAACCGTATCGTTGTTCTCGTCAGACAGATGATAGGTTTGCAGTTCAAAAGATTCGTTCTTAGCTAAGAGATAGGAAAATACAGCATTACTGGTCGTGACTGCATAATTACCAATGACCTTATCCGGAATAAGCATAGCTACTTTAAAATCAGAGTCGCTCATCGTCTGTTCAAGATTAAAGTAGGCAGCATAGATCATCTTGGCCTCTTTAAGCTTGCTGTCAACCATATGGTCACCGCTATTAGCTAAAAATGAGAAGATTTGGTCCTGTTTAAGCATCTTGTTAAGGCATGCATCATCGCATACTTCCACATCAACATTCATGATGTGGTTTTTAGGCGTTGCTATATTGGAAGAGAGATAACTTTTTGCAGAACAGAAAGTCAAAATCAGTACAAAGACAGATAAAATTTTCATAAATGACTCTTTATTAATAATAGCTCTTGCATGGTTTGTGCTTTAAGCTTTGGGTTACGAACCAGGACCTTGGGATGCTCAATAGTAATAAGCTTACTTGAGCCAAAAGGGATCAAGGTGCCCTGATCTTTGGCGAAATCCCCATCGCCATGGGTAAGCAGATTATAACTAAATGAGCCCAAGGCTATGATTATTTTTGGCTTAACCACCTCAATTTGTTGCATCCAAAAAGGCTGACAGCTTTTACACTCACTCTCATTGGGTGCTTTACCTGATGCCGGCATGCACTTGACAGCATGGGTAAAATAGATATCTTTGGGGTCAAGCATTAAAACATTTTTTATCATTTTTAAAAGCATCTTACCGCTCTTGCCGGCATAAGCCCCTTCGTTATCCTCAGCAAGCGTGGGATAATCACTTATGATCATGATACCTGAATTGGCTTCACCGGATGCCACCTGAACAGCATGTCTGGATTTGCTTAAATCACACAAATAGCATCCTGAAATCAATTTATGCAAAGGGGTGATCTCGCGGGGAAGTTCAATGTTGTCATCCACAGCAGTAGGATTAATAGCAATAGGATCAACATAGTCTGTTCCGGTAAGTTTAAGAAGATAAAGCTGTTTAAGCTCATCAAGATGCTGGTATGAAATCATAGCTCTATTATAGGGTAATCTAATAAAAAATTTATTTAATCAAGAAGAATTTTTTATGAAAAATTGAGAGAATTCTCTAAAAGAGAGATAAAAGTGTCAACCCCGCTTTAAAGCGGAAGTTGGTAAAAGAAAACTAGTTAACAGTAACTTCTACAGGCGTACCTTCCCAGATACCATGTTTTGTACAATACCCATGAGCTACTAGGTTAAGTTTTTTACCTGTAGGGATGATTGTAAATGTTGTTGTATTGTGAGCTTTAACATTTCCTAATGTACCAGGAACGTAGTTAGCTTTTGCTAAAAGAGCGTCACCGTTATAAAGTGCTACAGACTCAATGAAGTGATCGAAGTCATCTGGGTGAGTATACTCATTACCCATTTTTACAGTTACTTCAAATGGCTCACCAGCTTTTGCTGTATCAGCACAGTGAATAAACGGAGAGTGGCGATCGATTAAATCTTTCTTTGCTTCTCTTTCTACGGTATCAATATCAACATATTTGTTAATTTTTGGCATCTTGTTGTCCTTGTTTAAAATTTTATGCAGGTATTGTATCGATAAGAACTTTTATCTAAACATAAATCACACTATATTTTTCTACTTTTATTTATATTTAAGCAATAGCGTTCATATCTCTTAATATGAATCTCTAATTTACTTTAATTGTGTTTAGAATTATCCCATAAAGCTCTTCGATAAAGAGATGGTCCTCCCGTTTTTGCCTATCTTTAAGAAAGTCGTGACTCAATACATAGTGACTGCAGGCTCCAAAAACTATATGGTAGACCGTTTTAGGCGACATCATATGAAAAACTCCGGATGCAATACCCAATTTAAATATCGCATCAAAACTTTTTTGTATCTTTTGCAATGATTCCAGGTTTTCTGCACTCAAATAATCGAAGCCGTCAATGATTTGACGATTGATAATGGCTAAAATTTCACTTTCTTGCTCAACTAAAACCGTTATATAGGCCTTAATTTGGTCGACGGCATCAGGTAAGAGTAGGGTGCGACGCCCAATGTTGGCTTGAAGATCACGAAGATACAAAGAAAGTATTTCATTATAAAGCACTTCTTTGCTTTCATAGTAGTGATAGAGTGTTGCTTTGTTTTTCTTACATGCTTTGGCAATGATGCTCATGCTCGTAGCATGATACCCCTCTAGGGCAAAAAGACGTTTTGCATTCTCTACAATGAGCTCTTTTGTGTCCATTTCTACTCCAGAATAGTTTTAAACAGTCATTTCTACCGTTCGGTAGATATACTCAAACGTTCGGTTGAAAGCAGTAAAATTAGTACTGCAGGGTGACTATTAAAGTCATTTTAACCAAATTTTGAGTAAAATCGCGGTAATTACCAAGGGATTATCCCAAATAAGGCATTTGAATGTTACAACCTTTACTCATAGAGATTGGAGTTGAAGAGCTACCTGCTATCCCTCTACTTAAAGAGCTACCCAACATCTCTAACAAATGGAGCAAAATATTAGAAGAGAATGCTCTGCTTAGTGATTTTGAATTTTACTACACACCCAGACGCCTGGTTTTATGGCATGCTGAGTTTCAAGTCAAACAAGAGGATACTGTAGAAGAGCTCTTTGGTGCACCTGTGGATATTGCCTTTAAAGATGGGGAGCCGACACCGGCAGCATTAGGGTTTGCCAAAAAATGCGGTGTCTCTATTGATGTGTTGGGCCGTTCTGAAAAAAGCGGTAAAGAGGTACTCTATTTTAATAAGACCATCAAGGGGAAAGAGAGCAAATCACTTATTCCAACTATGATTGAGGAGTTTATAAAATCGCTCTCTTTTGGGAAAAGTATGCGTTGGGGTAGCAACAGTGAAAGTTTTATTAGGCCCATTCGCTGGCTTGGTGTTAACTTTGGACATGAGACTGTTGCTATGCAGTACCTCAATGTCACATCGTCAAACAAAACCTACGTCCATAGACAGGCCAGTTTTGAATCTAAGGAGTACAAAGATCCAAAGGCCTTTTTCGAAATTCTTAAAAATGGGAAAGTTGATCTTTTTGATAGCTCCAGAAGAGATACCATTTTGAATCAATTTGAACTCCTGGAAGCAGATCAAAATATTAAAATTGAGATTGATGAAGATCTACTTAATGAAGTCATTGCCATAACCGAGCACCCTGTATCTCTACTTGGAACCTTCTCAGAAGCATTTTTGGAGCTACCCAATGAAGTAATTATTACCTCCATGCGTGAGCATCAACGCTATTTCCCTGTCTTTAAAGAGGGTAAACTAAGCAATCATTTTGTTGTTGTAAGTAACGCAGTCACCAATGACTACTCGCTTATCGTATCGGGAAATGAAAAAGTATTGCATGCACGACTTGCAGACGCTCTCTTTTTCTACCATAACGATCTCGATAGAGGTTTACTCAACAATGGGCTAGAAAAAGTTGTCTACATGAACGGATTGGGCGATCTCATGCAAAAACTACAACGAGAGTCTTCC
>JBFHUP010000107.1:0-6170 GCA_041589975.1 Sulfurimonadaceae bacterium
CTCTTTAGAGTTTAGTTACCAGTGCAGCGAATGTAAAGAGGTCACCCCTCTGATGAGTCATCGATGCCCCAACTGCTTAAGTCTGCTCACTTTAGAGGTACAGATAAGCATCGTACAAAAGCATCAAAAAATGAGTTATTATAGTTTTTAAAAAAATTTTAACAATAACGCAAGTGGAGCAAAGCCCCACTCACTACGCTAACGCTAAGTTTGCTTCGGCAGCAGGCCCACGGGCAGAAACCGCCCTTAGACGGTTGAACATCACGTTGTTTTTTCAAGATTCCTGCTTCTTGATGTTAGCTTCAAGTAGCCAAAGTATTCAAAAAACAACGTGATGTTAGACCGTAAAGGAGCTAGCGACGCTGGGCACTCCGCCGAGGAGGACGCAGAGTCATCGTAGTTACAGGTGCTTTGCTCCTGTAACGTATTAAATTAAAGGAAACAACACACCATGTCTGATGAAATAGCGGCTTTACAAAAAAAGCTCAATTATACCTTCAAAGACGAAAAGCTACTTATTGAAGCACTGACACATAAATCATACAAGCAGTCCTACAATAATGAGCGTTTAGAGTTTTTAGGGGATGCGGTACTTGACCTGATTGTGGGCGAGTACCTGTTTAAAAAGTATCCTAATGATAGTGAAGGGAGTCTTTCGAAAATTCGAGCTTCTCTCGTTAATGAAGAGGGATTTACTATTCTTGCGAAACATATAGGTCTGGGAGGGTGTATCTTTTTATCCAACGCAGAGATCAATAACAACGGCCGCGATAAACCCTCTTTGCTCTCCAATGCCTTTGAAGCGGTTATGGGGGCGATTTATCTGGAATCAGGACTTGAAAAACTGACGACCATTGTCTTGCAACTCTTGGATGATGTTTATGGCAACAAAGATATGCGAAAGCTCTCTAAAGATTATAAAACAACCCTGCAAGAGATCACACAAGCCCGTTTCGCCGTCACCCCTGAGTATAAACTCATCTCAGCTACGGGACCTGATCATAAAAAAGTGTTTGAAATCGCTTTATATATTGAAGGTAAAGAGTATGCCCGAGGCATCAGTAAAAGCAAAAAAGCAGCCCAGCAAGAGGCCGCTTTACAGACTATCGAGATATTAAATAAGGATAATGCGTGAACCGTTTTGGAGAAAGATTTAGCTTTACAAGCTTTGGGGAGTCCCATGGAACGGCTATTGGATGTATCGTAGACGGAGTGCCCGCTGGCATTTCCATCGATGAAGCTTTCATCCAAAGCGAACTTGACCGCAGACGTCCGGGCCAAAACCAGTATGCCACGGCCAGAAAAGAGCCTGATGCTGTAGAGATCCTTTCCGGTGTCTTTGAAGGCGTCTCCACAGGTACCCCTATTGGCATGATCATCTATAACACCAATCAAAAATCTAAAGATTACTCGGCAGTTAAAGATCTCTTTCGTCCGGGTCATGCTGACTTTACCTATTTTCATAAATATGGTCTAAGAGATTATCGTGGAGGTGGACGCAGTTCTGCACGTGAAACAGCGGTACGTGTTGCAGCCGGTGCTGTTGCCAAACTAATGCTCAAAGAGATCGGTGTTGATTTTCAAAGCGGGATTACACAGATCCATGATGTCCAAGGCGAAGGTCGTGATTTCGAGTATGCACCAAATTCTGAGATCTTTACACTCGATCCAACTGTGGAACAAGCCCAAAAAGATGCCATTTTAAAGGCTAAAAACAGTCATGACTCTGTTGGCGGTGTCGCTCTGGTAAGAGTACTTAATGCCCCGATAGGATTGGGTGAACCGCTTTATGCCCGTCTGGATGCTGTTTTGGCTTCTGCCATGATGGGGATCAATGCGGTTAAAGCCGTAGAGATCGGTGACGGAATCGAATCTACGCAAGCTTTAGGCTCTCAAAATAATGACGAAATTCGTAAAACAGGTTTTCAATCGAATCACTCCGGAGGTATCTTAGGCGGTATCTCTAATGGCGATGCCATTGATATCAAGGTCCATTTTAAACCAACACCATCAATCTTTATCTCTCAAGAGACGATTACCACACAAAATGAGGAGGTCAACTGCGAACTTAAAGGTCGTCATGATCCTTGTGTTGCAGTCAGAGGTTCAGTGGTCGCTGAATCGATGGCAGCCTTAGTTATTGCCGATATGGTGTTACTTAATATGGGCCGCAAGATTGACGGCATTAAGGCCTACTATGAAAAATAATTACCAAGCTATCGCCCAAGAAACACTAAAAACTGAAGCAGAGGCTCTTTTAAAAAAAGCCGATAACCTCGGCACTGAACTGGATGAGGCGATTGAGATCATTTTGTCCTGCAAGGGCAAACTCATCGTGACCGGTGTGGGCAAATCCGGTCTGATTGGAGCCAAGATGGCTGCCACCTTTGCCAGCACCGGAACACCAAGCTTTTTTCTACACCCTACTGAAGCCCTTCACGGTGATTTGGGCATGATCGGTAGTAATGATGTAATTTTAGCGATCTCTTACAGTGGTGAGAGCCAAGAACTAAGCTCTATTTTACCCCACCTGAAACGTTTTAACGTACCGCTTATCGGCATGACACGCAGCCGTACTTCATCATTGGGAAGGTTTTCAGACGTGATTATTGATATCACCATCGAAAAGGAAGCCTGTCCTTTAGGTATCGCTCCAACCACGTCAACAACCTTGACACTGGCTATGGGGGATGCCTTGGCCGTGGCCCTTATGAAGGCCAGAGATTTTAAAAAAGAGGATTTTGCCTCCTTTCACCCGGGTGGCAGTCTCGGACGACAACTCTTTGTCAAAATCGAAGACCTTATGCATAAAGAGCTACCGATCGTTGATGAAAACACCCCGATCCAAGAGGCCATCATAACCATGAGCAGCGGAAGATTAGGTACCGTCTTTATCGAAAATGCCCAAGGTGAATTTATCGGTATGGTCAGTGACGGAGATATCCGTAGGGCTCTTTTAAAACCTGACTTTAATATCACCGATACAATCATGAGCATTGCCAACACCCAACCCAAAAGCGTTGATAATGCCCAGATGCTTGCAGCCGATGCTTTAGCCTTGATCGAAAAACATAAGATCCAGCTGTTGGCTGTGGTTAAAGATCAAAAACTCATAGGTGCGATTCATCTGCATACTTTAGTGGAAGCGGGGATAGCCTCATGAGACTTAATAAATTTGTAGCCCACAACTCGACCTACTCCCGCCGTGAAGCGGATGAAACCATTCGTCTGGGCTTTGTCAAAGTCAATGGTGAAGTACAAAAAGATCCAGCAAGCGATGTGGATGAAGAGCAGGATGAAGTACGCCTTAAAGGCAAACTTATAGCTCCAAGCGGCCTTTTGACTGTTGTTGTGTACAATAAACGCAAAGGGGAAATCGTTAGTAAAAAAGATCCTCAGGGACGCAAAACGATCTATGATACCCTACCGCATAAATATCGTCACCTTATGCCTGTAGGTCGTTTGGACTATGCCTCTGAAGGCCTGCTGCTGCTAACGGATAACTCCGAAGTCGCCACACTTTTAATGAACTCCCATGTCCCAAGACTTTATAAGATCAAAATCCAAGGTAAGATTACGGCCTCTATGGAAAAAGCGATGCAAGAAGGGATACATATTGATGATGCTACTAAAGGAGCCCATCAACTCACCAAGATCAAGTCCATGACTTTTGCTCCGTTTGCAGGTTATGAGATTCTGAAAAATCAGGACTCCTTTTCCATACTTAAAGTCTCTATTACTGAAGGTCAAAACAGAGAACTGAGACGCTTTTTTGGCTATTTTGATTGTGAAGTTGTAGATCTGAAACGTATCTCTTTTGGAGCTATCTCCTTAGATGCTCTGCCTGACGGTAAAAGCCGTTATTTAAGCAGGAAAGAGTATACTGATCTTAAAGCATTTATCAAACAACTAAAAAAAGAGGGCAAAAACCCTAAAAAGAAAGAGGATTCAGATGATGCAGACCATTAAACTCAAAACAAAATATAAAACTGAGATGATTGACATTACCAAAAAGGTTAAAGAGGCTGTGATTAAATCGGGTGTTAAAGATGGTCTGTGTTCTATCTTTACGCCGCATACTACAGGCTCCGTGTTCTTCTTTGAAAACGTTGATCCAAGTCTTCAGCGTGATATCCTTACTGAACTTACCAAGTGGGCTCCAGTCGATCAACACTACTCCCATAAAGGTGGTAATGCCCATGCCCACCTTAAGTCTGCCATGGCAGGTGCCAGTGTTACGATTCCCGTCAAAGATGCCCAGCCGCTTTTTGGCGAGTGGCAAGGGGTCTTTTTTGCAGAATTTGACGGTCCAAGAGAAGCTCGTGAGGTCTACGTAACTGTCGTAAATGGCTGATTTTACCCATATCCTTCGTCCCCAAACCTTAGAAGAGGTCGTGGGACAGCAACACCTGCTTGCACCTGATGCATCCTTGTATCAAATCATCGATAAACGAACACCGGCTCATATCTTTTTATATGGCCCTCCGGGTACCGGTAAAACGACACTGGCACGTATCATTGCCAAACGACAAGAACGCCCCTTTTATGAATTTAATGCCACATCCATTAAGATCGATGCCTTACGAAAGATTTTTATGCAATATGACGGGGCCCTGCTTGCTCCCGTTATCTTTATCGATGAAGTACACCGTTTGAGTAAAAATCAGCAAGAAGTACTGCTGCCCTACATGGAAAAAAACAGCATCCTCTTTATCGGAGCTTCGACAGAAAACCCCTATCACTCGGTAACTGCGGCGATGCGTTCCCGATCCTTGCTGTTTGAACTGAAATCTTTGAATCTTGATGATCTTAAAACGCTTGCCCAAAGAGCCATCGATCAAGCCAAGCTCATGCTTGACGATGATGCGATGGATTATCTACTAAGAAGCTGTGGAGGCGATGCCCGAGCGATGCTCAAACTGCTCGAATTTGCGTCCACAATTCACTCCACTATATCAGAAGAACTCTTACGTTCGATAAGACCTACAGCACTTAATGACGGTACCAGCGAAGATAGTGTCCATTATGATCTTATCTCAGCCATGATCAAATCGATCCGAGGCAGTGATGAAAATGCCGCCATCTACTATCTGGCTCGCCTTATTACAGGGGGTGAAAACCCGGAGTTTATTGCCCGAAGATTGGTCATCTTAGCCAGCGAAGATATCGGCAATGCCAATCCCCAAGCCCTGACTTTGTGTAATTCGACCATGCAGACTGTTGCCAAGATCGGCTATCCCGAAGCCCGTATTATCTTAGCCCAAGCCGTCATCTATCTGGCAGGCTCTCCCAAGTCCAACAGTGCTTATGAGGCGATCAATGAAGCGATGAAAGCGGTCCAAGAGGGAGAGATTTTAGAAGTTCCCAAACATATCAATGGACATGCCCAAAACTACCTCTATCCGCATGCGTATGGCGGCTGGGTAGAACAGGAATATCTGCCAAAAAAATTAAAATTTGTAGAATTTAAGCCCGTAGGCTATGAAAAGAAGATGGGAGAGTGGCTAACTGAGCTTAAAAAGCCTAAACCGTAACATCCAGATGGCCACCCTTGCCCGAAGTCGAAGTAATAAGCTGATGAGAATCCCCAAAGCTACTAAAACTTTTTAAAAGGCTCTGAAGCTTCTCCTCTTCCACTGCCAACTGCTTTTTCAGTTCGGGTAAATCTTCTTTCGCCTGAGCTGCATTTTTAGGTTTATAATCACTTCCAAAAGTAATAGCAGAGCTGTTTGCTTCAATTCTCATCATATCTTCCTTGATTATTATAGTTAAAATAGATCGGCAATATTGTCAAAAATATGAATGAAAGTTTGTAAGTGCCTCGCAAACAAGGCACATTATTAAAAGTGAAAGCACACCCGGTGATTCGAGTGCTTTAAAAAGAGTTATCTCTGTAAGAATTTATACATCTTATCTTCATTGATAATCTGATTAGTTCCTTCAGAGTCAAGATAAAGGCTACCATGGGCATGTGGACTTACTTTATTCACATCCAAGTTATACACTATCGATTCAGAATACTCATTCACATCTGTTCTCCAACGAGAATCCGCTGGCAATAATTCATTACCATTCACGTCATATGCATTCGCCATTTTACCCCATTGAATCCAAGAGCCATCATACATACGTGTTGGATAACCTAAGATTGCAGCAGAGGTAAATGTCAA
>JBFHUP010000108.1:0-6140 GCA_041589975.1 Sulfurimonadaceae bacterium
GATTTTGCAATACGAAGAGAATCTAAAATGGGAGCCATTTCTCCAAATACGCTCCCCTCTTCCAACGTGTTTAACAAACGATACTCATCCTGTATGTTTTTACGAATAAAGATCGATACCGAACCGCGAATAATAAAAAAAACCTCTCGGCCGATATCACCTTGTTCAAAGATCACTTCATGTTTTTTAGGCTTGATAAAACGGGCTTTTTTCACCAAAGATAAGATCTCTTGCTCCGTCAGGTTTTGAAAAAAACCCACCTTACTGCGTAGTGCCAAAAGCATGCCTAACTCTTTACTGTCCATTTCTGACTTCTCTTTATTTTTAAGAGAGGCGACATCCTGCAAAGCTAAATATTTTTCATAATCTAAAAGCATCAACGAGGGGCTTACACCATCTTTTAAGATGACCAGCTTGTCACGTTTTTTCTGCATCACCTCATCTAAATACAGTTGCGTATTTTCGATAAAAGCTTGCGGTAAAACCATATCTGACTGTAATAAAACCTCGCTCATAATAATCCTTACATTCTATTATTATTCGTTCTTTTTTGGTATTATAGCATCTTTAACGTAGTTTTGAGCTTCAGACCAGTATAATCGTAATTCATAATATTTTATATAAGGCAGTCTATGCATTCCATCTTTAGAGAATATGATATCCGCGGTATTTACGACAAAGAACTCAATGAACCGGTAACCAAGCTTATCGGTTATTTTTTAGGTAAAGAGATCAAAAAACATGGAGATTATGCAGCCATCGGCTACGATGCCAGATCCCACTCACCCATTCTTTTTCAATACCTTGTTTCAGGTCTTGCACGTGCAGGTGTCAAGAGTTTGGACATGGGTATGGTACCGACTCCGGTTAACTACTTTGCCAACTACAATACCTTTATGGTTGATGGCCAGGAGATAACACCTTCAGGATCAATCATGATCACAGGCTCTCACAACCCAAGTGAGTATAACGGCTTTAAGATCACCATCAATAAAGCTCCGTTTTTTGGAGAACAGATCTATGCTATTGGCAAAAAGATCGTCTCACTGCTTCCCACAGATATGCTTATCCCTGATATCGATGAGACGTTTAAAATTGACGCCAAAGAGCAATATATCAAACACTTAACTCAAGAGTTTGCTTTCTTAAAAGAGCTTGATCTCAACATCGCTTATGATTGCGGTAATGGCGTGGCAGATATCGTCATGAAAGAGATCCTAAATGGTATAGGTCTTAAAACGACTTCTTTGTTTGGTGAACCAGACGGAACCTTCCCAAATCACCACCCCGATCCAACCGTAGAAAAAAATCTGCTTGATATCAAAAAAGAGTTTGACAAAGGTGCGGATATTGCCTTTGCCTTTGATGGCGATGCAGACCGTATAGCCGTTTTAACGCCTACTAACAATATCAAGGGTGATATCCTTGCTTTGTTATACTCTAAAGATATGCACTTGCCAACGGTTGTCGGTGAAGTGAAATGTTCTCAAGTGATGTATGATGCCATTTACGAACGCGGCGGTCATGCAGTGATGTACAAAACAGGACACTCCAACCTTAAAGTCAAACTCAAAGAGCTCAATGCGGATCTGGCAGCTGAAGTATCGGGTCACATCTTTTTTAATGACCGCTATTTTGGTTATGATGATGCACCGTATGCAATGCTTCGTACTTTAGAGCTAGTTTATCACGGTATGGATCTCGATGCAGAGATCGCAGCTCTTCCACAAGTCTACTCCACAGAAGAGATCAAAGTGGAAACGACAGAACAAGAGAAATTTCTTATCATCGATAAAGTGAAAGAGCTTTTACAAAACCCGCCTATCGGTTTTCCAAAGATCAAAGATATCATCGATGTTGATGGTGTCCGTGTGATCTTTAGCAAAGGTTGGGGGCTGGTACGTGCAAGTAACACGACACCGGTTCTTGTCACACGTTTTGAATCTACGGTAGAAGAAGATGCCAAAAACTATGAGATCAAAATGAACGAACTCATTGAAAAAGCCAAAAAGGAGCTGTAATGAACGGTATTATCTTAAACATGCCCCTGGATATGCACCTGCACCTCAGAGATGAGCAGATGCTTAAAGATATCGCACAAGAGACCGGAAAGACCTTTTCAGGTGCCATTGTCATGCCAAACCTGGTACCGCCGGTAACGACCAAAGAAGCTGTCGTGGCGTATCGAAAACGCATCATGGAAGCTATGGGCGATGAGGACTTTGAACCTTATATGACGCTCTTTTTCCAACCGACTTACACACGTGAATTTCTTGAAGATGTTAAAGATCAAATCACTGCTATTAAACTCTACCCTGCCGGTATCACAACCAACTCTGAAAGTGGTGTCAACTCTTTTGATATCGAAGAGCTTCGCGAGACACTACAAGCCATGAGTGATCTTGAGATCCCTTTGTGTGTACATGGTGAGACCGATGGTTTTGTTATGGATAGAGAACGTGAGTTTATGTCTATCTATGAAGCCTTAGCCGTTAACTTTCCAAATCTTAAAATCATCATGGAACATATCACGACTAAAGATGCTGTCGAGATGCTTGATAAATATGACAACCTCTATGCAACGATCACGGTTCATCACCTGCTTATCACACTCGATGATGTAGCGGGTGGTATGCTGCGACCCCATCTGTTTTGTAAGCCGATCGCCAAACGTCCGGAAGATAGATCAGCTCTTCTTCAAGTAGCTCTTGATGCTCACCCCAAAGTGATGTTCGGATCCGATTCTGCTCCACATCCACAACACAAAAAAGAGTCTTGCGGTTGTGCTGCGGGTGTCTTTACGGCTCCCATTGCTCTACAGGTGCTGTGTGATATCTTTGATAAACATGACAAACTGAACAACCTTCAAGCCTTTGTTTCAGACAATGCCCAATCGATCTATGGTGTTTGCCCTACTTTTAAAGAGGTCACTTTAGTCAAACAAGATTTTGAAGTCCCTGCAAAATATAAAGATGTAGTTCCGATGTATGCAGGCGAGACCATTCCTTGGAGTGTCGAGAGTGTGTTTTAGAAGTATCCTTTAACAAGACGTTCCATGAGCTCTGGCACTAAATGCCGACACCACCGTCGCTAAAGCGTAAGTGTGGTGCAAGCCCATAGAACTACGTTAACACTTTTGCCTCAGCGGCAGGCTCACGCACAGTAAACCGTGCTTAGACGGTCAGACATCACGTTGTTTTTTTAATACTTTGGCTTCTTTATTTTTATTTTTTATATAAAATCTTCAAACTTCTTTTTAATAAACAGAAAATTAACTTTCACACGATACAATGTACTATTAATGTAGATGGACAGCTTTATACAATGAAAATACTTTACGTTGAAGACGATCAACTTTTTGGTGAGACGATTACCGAGTTTTTAGAAGATGAAGGGTTTGAGGTCGATCATCATCTGGATGCTTCGACCGCTATTGATGCCTCGTATGACACCAACTATGAACTTTATCTTTTTGACCTCAACCTACCCTCTAGTAGTGGTATCGAGATGCTTAAAGAACTGCGTTTTGCAGGTGATATGACACCAACCATCTTTCTGACCTCATCAACTGAATCTGAAGATCTTAAAACCGCTTTAGTCGAAGGTGCGGATGGCTATATCACCAAACCTGTTGATCTGGATGAACTGCTTTTACGTATTAAAGCCTTAATCCGTCGTGTCTATGGGGCTGAAAAGGTAAGCTATTTAGATTATACGCTTGATATCGAACAGCAGTCACTTTTTAAAGAGACCCAACGCATCCATATCAAACCCAAAACCTTTGCTCTGTTTTTACTTTTGATTCAAAATCGGGGTAAGGTGGTCACATCTGAACAGATCGAACAGAGCCTTTGGACGCAAAAAGTAACGCCGAGTATGAGTGTGATTCGTGTTTATATCACAGAGATCAAACAGATCATCGGAGCAGATAAGATAAGTAATATCAGAGGTGTGGGCTACAAACTCAATGACTAAAACCAGCCTTGTAACCTATTTTGTTTTTATTGTCATACTTTTAAGCGTGACCATCTTTATCACACTCTATTTTTTTGAAGTCTTTCCACTTTATATGGCGATCACACTGGTCAGTCTGCTCGTTTTAAGTGTCGCAGGATGGATGATAAAGCTGCTTTTTGCACCGCTGTTTCAAGCCTCAAAAAATATCGATGATATTATCAAAGAGACCCTGCATGAGCTTAATATTCCTTTAGCTACTATTGATGCCAACACTACGATGCTTAAAAAGAAGCTCAATGAAGAGAAACAGGTACGCCAGCTTCAACGTATACATCAAGCCTCTTCTCACTTACTATATCTGCACAAACGTCTGAACTACCTGATCAAAAAAGAGTTCCATGAACCGCCTTTAGAAGCTATTGAACTTCAAAAGTTTATCTTGGAACGTGTCGAAGCTTATGAGACCCTCTACCCTCACGCAATCTTTCATCTCGAACTCAAACCTCTAACTATCGAGAGTGACCCATTTGGTCTGCAACAAACCTTGGACAACATCATCTCCAACAGCATCAAATACAGTCCCAACCCGCCCAAGATTACAATACGTCTTTATCAAGATATTTTAGAGATAGAGGATCAAGGTAAAGGGATGGATGAAAACACCATTTTACAGATCTTTCAACGCTACTATCAAGCAGATACGACCCAAAAAGGCGAAGGCATTGGTCTAAGTGTCGTCAAGAAGTTTTGCGATGCACAAAAAATACGTCTGAACATCACATCCAAACCCGATCGGTTTACCAAAGTTGTGTTACAATTTCAGCCCAAAACAATTATAGAGTAAAGGTAGTAAATGGAACTTTTAGAAGATCTGATTGATTATGGCATTATTGCCATCCTAGGTGTTATGGGCTTTATAGCCGTATGGTTTTTTATCGAACGACTGATCTTTTTACGCCATGTACGCATCGAAGACTATAGCAATAAAGACCAACTTGAGATCGCTATTAGTACCCGTTTGTCTACCATTGCCACCATCGCTTCCAATGCTCCTTATATCGGACTGCTTGGAACCGTTTTAGGTATTATGCTTACCTTTTACAGTCTCGGTCAAGGTGGTGACATCGATCCCAAAGAGATTATGAGCGGTCTCGCTTTGGCTCTTAAAGCCACAGCACTGGGTCTGGTTGTCGCCATTCCTGCCATCACTTTTTACAATGCCCTGGTGCGTAAGTGTGAAGTGATCCTCAGCCAATTTGATGCAAAGCATTAATTGATGAAACTTAAACGTGTCGATACGATGAATGTGATTCCCTTCATCGATATCATGTTAGTGCTTTTAGTCATTGTTCTGACCTCGACGACCTTTATTAAAAAAGAGATCGTACCGGTTAATCTGCCACAGGCTTCCAACACGCAAAAAAGTGATGTGAAAAAACCTATCGTTATTGGTATCACCGAAGATGGAAAAATACTCTACAATGACTCCCCTATGACACTTAAAGAGTTAGCCAAAGCTCTTAAAAAGATCAAACCAACCGATCCTGTCGAACTGCACAGTGATAAAAAGACGAAGTTTGAAAACTTTGTGGGTGTGATGGAGCTTTTAACGGCTTTAAAACATAAAGAGCTTTATATCGTGACTATTAAAAAATAGTGTTAACGCCATAAGCATTTAGTTTTAGGATCTAATCTAAGCATAATAGCAAGCACAGAAAATGTTTTAAATTTTTATCCGATATCAAGAGCGAACTCCAGCAAGATGGTATAGCCACTTTAGCACTGTTTGGAAGTTTTGCCAGAGATGATGCAACCATCTACAGTGATATCGATATTGCTATAGCCAAAGATAAAAACTACCTCGATCACCATTGTGCTACAGTTACTTTGATGAAGTTGCAAAAATTAGATCTATGATAGAAAAAAAATTTCACAGAAAAAGTGATATCTTTGATCTGGACAGTGATTCGACAATGAAGTCCAATATTTTAAATGAGCTTGTTTATGTTTAATGATAAAGCTTTAAATCGTGTCAAAACCATCAAGAAAAAGATAGATTTCATTCAGCTATTATAAAAGAAAAAGGCGATATCGTACACGCCTTGGAAGATGAACAAAACTCACGTGCATCGATATTAATGCACCTTACATCCATAGCCGAACAGTTAGATAAACTTTTACAC
>JBFHUP010000109.1:0-6136 GCA_041589975.1 Sulfurimonadaceae bacterium
CAGGATCTCTTTTTTTGTTACATCATGGCTGATTGTAGGGTTGACAGCCATAAGGACATAACGATCACTGTTTGACGGGTCGTCCCAGAGCTTTGCTTCAACTGATTGTGTGAGGATCGAAGCGATGACCTTGGCACTTACTTCATTGCTAATGCTCTTCATCTGATTATAGCTGCCGATACCTGTTAGCTGTGCGAAGTTTTTCAAGATACGATTGATTTTAAAATGAATCTGTCGTTTTAAAGCATCATGGGCATTGTCTGTTGCCCGTTTGGTTTGAGCCTCTTTATTGTGAGGATCGATTGGTTCGACACCTACAGCCGCCACACCACCGGCCAGATAGGGTTCACAGGCCCATTGCGGACCCATACTGTTGTTTTGCAAAGGGCAGTTCTCTTGGTCTGATTGGGTGACAGGGTGGCCGCCGCATGCTGTAAAAAATAGCAATAAGATCAGAGGTGAAAAAAGTTTATACATTCTAAGCATGACTTCTCCCAAAAATTTGTGATACTCAATGATAGCATATTGCAGTTTGAAATGGTATCAAACGGTAGCAAGGGTGACGTTTTTTAATCGAAACGTTTGCTAAAAGAGGCTGCTCTTTTAGTCACTTTTTGTATGTAGTGACGTGTCTCTTGGTACTTAAGACGTTTAACCAGATAGTTGTAGACCTGCGGTGCACTCATGGTGTTGATTTTACGGGCTGCTTTAGAAGGGTTGTTGGTACCTGAAAAGGTACGAGCCACATTACCGGCTCCCGTATTGTAAGCAGCGATAGTACAATACAAACGGCTGGTAGGATCTTTAATATCTTTGAGATATTTTGAATAGATCAGTCTTAGGTAAGCGGTACCCAGTTTGATGTTGTTGTCGGCATTGTAGAGATAAGATGGTGAAAGCATGCGTCTTTTGTTATAGAGATAGCGATAGACATCCATACCGGCACTGCGAGGTACTATTTGCATCAGACCATAAGCTGGTATATGGGATCGAGCCATAGGGTTGAAACCGCTTTCGGTTTGGATGACGGCCAAGACTACAGAAAGCGGGATACCAAACTCTTTTGACATGGCTCTGGCTCGAGGCAGATAGGCTTGAGCTTTTCGCAAGGTACTGCGTGAGGGTAGTGCGACAGTAACAGTGTAGCGGTTGAGTTGCGGTATTTTTGAGGCTTGTGTACGAATACCCCGTGTTGTGATTTTCTTTTTAGCATAGGTGATAAGCTCTTTGTTGCTTGGCGGCGTAGTAAAGACCAAAGGTGCCAAGATAGGCTGATCATCAATCTTGGCTTTGGTAGCCTTGGTCAGACGTTTTTCGATACGTTGGCTTAAGATGTCATCTGCAAAAGCTTGTTTGGTCCCTTTACGCACTGTATGAAGCAGTGATTTGGCCAAGGCCTTACGGGCTTCATCGCTATTTTTGGCATGAACATCAAGTGTAATGGTATCTTTGTCAAAATCAACGACAATACGGGTTTTCAGGTCTTTGGAGTACTCAACCCACTCTTTGGGTGTTGAAACTTTGGGCTCACTCCAGAATTTACCTAAACTTTTTTTAAAGGCCTTAAATTCTTCATCGGCAATTTTTTTGTAGTTGACAAATTCGGCATCAAGCTTTTTTTTCTCAATATCAAACGCTTTTTTTTCTTTTGCAAAACTTTGGGAATCGCTTTGAAGAAAGTCGTCAAAACCCTCTTGGGCAATGAGTGCAGACAGCAGTAAGAGGCTAAAAAGTGTCTGTTTGAGCATCTTAGTTTTCTACCATCAATACATAATAAATATCATAATATTTATCGTGGTAGACATCTTTGATTTTGGCATTGACTGTGGTGCCTTCTACTGTTTGCAAAGAGTAACCAATAGAAGAAGATTGTGTTACTTGACCCTCATCGACACGTTTCAGACGTTCCAAACTGTTTTGAACTGTTACACCTTTTTGTCGTGCGATAATATCAATCGCATTGGCCATAGCGACCTGTTTTTGATGCTGCAATCCATGATGGCTAAAAGGAGCTGAGCCTATCGCACAGGCTTTTGTCCCTGTCTGCTCACATAAACCTTTAACAACCCACTGCGGTTTCACTGTCGGACCACCACCCATACAAGCAGTCAATAGTAAGAGCAAAAGAAGTGTTAACGTAGATTTGAAAAGCGTCATGGAGATCCTTGTTTAAGAGATACTGGAAAAAAGTCAGAAGACTGTTTTAAAATATCCCCCACAAAGGAGGATAGGGAAGGATTAAAGCTTAGAAGCTTGACCCATCTCTTTTTCGATTTCAGCATCAAGCTCAGCGTTAGCTTTTTTAGCTTGGAACTGCTGCCATAGAGCTTTTTCATTACGAAGTGAAGATTTCACAGCCGCTTTAGTAGCTTCAACAGAAGAGTTTGGATCAAGAGTTACAAGCAGGTACATATCACCTGTTTTTGCATCTACCCAGTATTTAGACTGTTTTGAACCACTTAACATTTGGTTAGCGATTTGCTTAGAAACATTTGCAGATAATTTATCGACTGTAGCATCATTGCCAACACCAGTTTGTTGTGTAAAGTTTTTGAACATACTCTTAACTTTAACGGCGATCTGACGTGCTAATGCATCACGACCATTTGCCATAGCTTCTTGACGTTGGAAACCTGGACCTGCAGGAGACTTTTGTGCGATACCAATAGCGGCAATACCACCAGCAACTTCTGGCATACATACCCATGGCGGAGCTTCCGTACCACCTTCGATAGTACATTTATCCCAATCTTTTTTTGGTTCTCCACCACAAGCAGAGAAACCTAATGATACGATCGCTGCAAGAGCAATACTACTTAAAGTTTTGTTCATAATATTCCTTTTAACTTCAAAGATGGAGCCATTATCGCACTAAATAACTTAATGTAATCTTTATTTCTTTATGTGAAAAAAGGTTGGGAAGCCCATCAAATCAGTTCATATCGCCTTTTTCGATATAAATAGATTGCGATGGGAATGCAAAAGATGCCTTATGTTTATGGGTAATAATATTCATAAACTCTAAGAAGACCTTTTCCCTGATCTCCATAAACTCTCCCCAGTTGGTAGTTTTAGTAAAGAAATAACAAAAAATCTCCAGTTGGCTGGCTGCAAAACCAGAAAAATTAACAAAGATGGTCTCATCATCGATGCCGGGATGCTCTTTAAGGTAGCTTTTAAGATCCTCTAAAATGGCTGTGATCTGTTCCGGAGTCGTGCTGTAGGTTAGGCCCAGTGTCGTTTTGATACGGCGTTTACCCATGCGGGACCAGTTGATGATGGCTGAATTGGTGAAATTGGCATTGGGAACGGTTACTATGGCTTGGGCAAAGGTACGTACCTTGGTAGAGCGAATACCAATATCTACAATGGTACCTTCCACTTCAGGTATCTGAACCCAGTCATCAAGTTTAAAGGGTTTGTCTATAAAGATCACAATAGATCCGAAGAAGTTTGCTGCTGTGTCTTTAGCCGCTAAAGCAAAGGCAAGACCACCCAGACCCAGTGAGGCGACAAAGCCACTGACATTAAGATCCCACTGCTGTAAAATGGTCATGATTCCTAAAAGGACCACAACGACCTTAAGAGCTTTGGCAAGAAAGTTAATGACTTCTGTACTGAGTTTGTCACCTACCTTATCAGCGATATGATTCAAAGAGTAGTTCAGAATCTCAACACCACTGTGTAATCCCCAAAAGATACTGAAAATAACGACAGAGTTTAAAAAGTGATGAATAAAGTTTACAAGAGATTCGGGAAGTACGATGAGATAGAATGAGGCATAGATCGCTAAAGCTTTCATGGCAAGTTTTAACGGGTCACTGATGATTTCGATGATAATGTCATCAATCTTGGTTTTGGTTTTGCCTGAAGTTTTGATCAAGATCTTCACCACGACTCGTGCTATGAGTGTCGAGATGATAAAGCTGGCGAAAAAAGCAATCGTAAAATAGATCCAATCTAACAGTGAATTATGAAAAAAGAGTTCGGTTTCAAGATAGTTCATCAGAGTTGGGCCTTAGTCAGAGGTCATTTTCGTAATTCTACCCTAGAAGTGTATAATTACGAAAAAAAGAGGGATAAAAAAGTGAAAAAATATCTTATGGCACTCGATAAAGGGATACTGTACATGCTGTTCGCCTCTTTTTTATTTGCCCTCATGGGTGCCTTTGCCAAAGTCTTAAGCAGTGATCTTCCCTCTATTGAAATAGTCTTTTTTCGTAATGTTTTTGGTGTCGCTATTATTGTCTTTACCGTTTGGAAGATTCCTTTAAACAATAGCGGTCATCGACCATGGCTTCTCTTTTTTAGGGGCTTTATGGGATTTACCGCACTGCTTGCTTTTTTTTACAATATCGCCCATATCTCTCTAGCTGATGCGATGACCTTTTCCAAGACTTCGCCTATTTTTACGGCACTTTTTGCCTTTTTGTTTTTACAAGAACGTCTCAATAAAAGGGCGTGGTTTGCACTCTTTTTAGGTTTTGTGGGGATTATCTTTATCACAGGGGGAGGCCTGACTTTTAGTTATTATGACGCTTTGGGTATCTTTTCCGGTGTCGGAGCGGCACTTGCATATACCTCCGTTAAAGAGCTTAAAAAATATTATGATACCCGTGCTATTGTACTTTCCTTTATGACGATTGGGACTTTAGGACCTGTAATCCTTATGGGCTTTTCGCCGTGGATTTCCAACCCTGATCTGGATATCTTTTTTGCCCCTTTTATCATGCCGCATGGGTGGATGTGGGTCGAGGTGGCTATGATGGGAGTTTTGGCAACCATGGCCCAAGTCTATATGACTAAGGCCTATGGCGAGAGTAAGGCAGGTATCGTAGGAGCTGTCAGTTACAGTAACATTTTGTTCTCGATTATCGTTGGTCTTTTTTTAGGTGATGACTTTCCGACCATGATGATGTTAATAGGTATTGTTTTAATTGTTTCAAGCGGATTGATTGTAGCCAAAGAAAAAGAGGGTAGTTAGTCACAACAAAAAGTGACCTTATTACGCCCCTGTTTTTTTGATAGATACATGGCATCATCGGCTTTTTTAAGAAGCGTTTCCGGATCTTTGGCATGTAGGGGATAGGTAGCTACACCGACACTTAAAGTGATTGTAAGCGTGTGTCCCAACACTTCCATAGGTTGTTTGACCTCTGCGACAAGATGTTCAAGGCATATAATGACATCTTTTTTCTCCTTGATATTATCAAGGATTAGAGTAAATTCATCTCCTCCTAAACGGGAACAGGTATCCGTAAAGCGTAGGTTGTTTTGCATACGGGAAGCTACCGTTTTTAAAACAGCATCCCCTACATCATGTCCCAAGTTGTCATTAATGTTTTTAAAATTGTCACAATCTATAAAGACGACACCAACACATCCGTCAACGATGCGTGCATGATCAATTGCCTGAATCAGGCGGTTGTTAAAGAGCTTTCTATTGGGCAGACCTGTGAGGGCATCATGATTGGCCTGATGATCGAGTACCTCTTTTTGACGTTCTAATTCATCTTGGGTCTGTAGATAGCTACTGACATCTCTTGCGGTTTCAATAATGCCTTGAAACTCACTCTTTTCATTAAAAAATGGATTGGCAATGAGTTCAACTTGTTTCGGATCACCGTTGGCATCAGGATGGGTATGCAGCACCGTTGTTTTTTGCAAAGTCTGCATCACCTCTGCCAGGGGACAGGGGTGTTCATTGCCGTCGCAGGGAGTAGATCTGTGGTGTGAGACCTCATAACATTTAGGGTGGTGCAGGTCTGCTATATACTCAG
This sequence comes from Sulfurimonadaceae bacterium, assembly GCA_041589975.1. Lineage (GTDB taxonomy): Bacteria > Campylobacterota > Campylobacteria > Campylobacterales > Sulfurimonadaceae > JBFEYF01. The sequence goes on from JBFHUP010000109.1 coordinate 5,781, forward strand.
GCATGATATTTCTTTTGGTAGCAGCATTCATATGGGTGATATTGTAATCCGGAGCTATCACCATGACAGGGTCTGCGATGCCATCCAGAAGGGTTTGCAGATAGTTTCGTTCTGAGGTCAAAGAGGCCTCGAACTCTTTTCTGTCGGTAATGTCAGTAGCTGTCCATAAGATATAGTGCTCAAACCGAACAGGGTCACCTGTAACATGAGCCCAGATCCGATGACCCTCTTGATGTAAAAACTGATAATCAATACTCACTTGTTTACGATTGGCAACTCTTTCTTGGATAATAGCGACAAACCGTTCATGGGAAGTTTCAGAGAAATGAAGTATTCGGGTAGATGCCCCGATAAGC
>JBFHUP010000110.1:0-6046 GCA_041589975.1 Sulfurimonadaceae bacterium
AAAGAAGTACCTCCAGATGCTTACTGTCATAACCCATGAAATCAACAGCCGCTTTGACACGTGGGATATAACCGTGGTGGTCCGCACCCCAGATATTGATATAGTGCTCGAACCCTCGTTCAAATTTTTGATTGTGATAAACCAAATCGCCTGCCAAATAGGTTGGCTTTCCTGTCTCACGCACCACCACACGATCTTTTTCATCACCTTTTTCAGATGATTTTAACCACAACTTGCCATCCTCTTCTTTGATCGCATCGCTTTTGTTAAGTTTCTCTAAAACACGATCCCAGTCACTGTAAAGTGATGCTTCACTCACAAAAGTATCAAAATGGATGTTGGTATCTTTAAGTGTCCCAACGATGAGTTCCATCACTTTATCTTTACCCCAAGTAGCCAACTTCATAGTGTTCGCTTCGGTAAAGATCTCATCACCAAACTCTTTACGGGCTTGTAAAGCAAGATCCGTCATATACTCACCGCGGTAAAAGCTTTCAGGAAACTCTACTTTTTGATTAAGAAACGTGGATTGTGCTTCTAGGATAATTGACGTTCCCAAAAGATCCATCTGATTCCCGGCATCATTGACATAATACTCAGCTGTGATGTCATAACCCAGATGACGCCCCAAACGAAGCAAAGTATCACCATAGATCGCACCTCTGGCATGACCGATATGAAGCGGTCCCGTAGGATTGGCGGAGACAAACTCTAAAAGGATTTTGCCCTCTTTTTCACCTTTGGCGAAATCTGATTCATTCTCTATAGCCCATACTGCATACTCTTCCAAAAAAGCATCACTCAGACGAAAATTGATATACCCTTTAACCGATTCAACAGCATCAAAAATGGGTTCATCAGAAAGCTCGTTAGCCAACTCTTCAGCAATAATCATAGGGGATTTTCTCAGACTTTTAGCGAGTGCAAAAGCCATCGGTGTAGCGAAGTGACCAAAAGATTTATCTTTTGGCTTTTCTAAGACAACATCTATATCGAAACGCTCCTGCAGGAGCTTTAATACACGTTGTTTCAAGCTTAAGCTTGTTTAGTAGTTTCTTCTACTTTAGTAGTAGACTCTTTTTTCTCTGTTCCTTCAACCTTTTTAGGCTCTTCATTTGAAGCAACAACCTCGTCCTCTTTTACAGCTGACTTGAAGTTTTTGATACCGCTTCCGATACCCTTCATTAGTTCTGGAATTTTTTTACCACCAAATACAAGGACTACAATTCCAAGTACGATAAATAGTTCTGTTGCACCAGGTAAACCCATGCTCTATCCTTTAAACTCTTTATAGAGATTATTATAAAATTTTCATCATTATACTGTGAAAAAATAAAAATAACGTAAGAAGAATCAACAAGCTTTTTGTTGGTAAAAAAGCCTAACTAGAAGGGCTAGAGACCTTTCCACAATGTCTTAAAAGCATCTATGGACGCAGGACATTTTTTCAGTTTAGCAGTCTGAGCTACAGCTTTGATCTCTTTAATCGCTTTGTCAAGGTCATCATTGACAATCACAAAGTCAAAGGTATCAATCTGCTTTAGCTCTTCATCTGCCATCTCAAGACGTTTTTCAATCACTTCCATGCTATCCGTCTGACGATTGATCAAACGCTCTTTTAAGGTCTCGTAGGATGGCGGTGTGATAAAAACGGATGTTGTGATATCGGGAAGTCGTGTTTTGATCGATTTATGTCCCTGAACATCGATATCAAAAAGAACCAGCTTGCCTTCAGAGAGTGCCTCTTCAACCGGTCTAAGCGAAGTACCGTAATAATTGCCGTGTACCAAAGCATACTCTAAAAAGAGTTCATCCGCAATATCTTTTTGAAACTCCTCTTTATCCACAAAGAAATAATCTTTGCCGTGCACTTCACCTTCGCGAGGTTGGCGTGTTGTCGTTGAAATAGAGAAGTAGTAAGGACCGATATCCTTAACCATCTCTTTAATCAGTGTACTTTTTCCTGCTCCGCTGGGACCTGATAAGACTAAAACAGAACCTCTCATTAGGCCTCATCAAATGAAATATCAACTGATATCTTCATCCCTTTCAAGGTTTCACGCAGTTTGTCACTGTCAAGTGTCTCTAAAAGAAGCTTGAGGTTGTCTACATTGGCATCAAGTGATACATTTTTACCCTCCACCAAATCTTCTTGAAGTGTTTCTGGTGTAGCTTGTAATGCTTCCAAATCCGTGTCAAGCTCATCAACTGCTGTTTCAGCTTTGGCAACTTTTTCACCCAAAGCAACACTTACTTCCTCTTCTGTTAGGGATGCAAACTCATCACCATCCAGCGATACTTCTTCAACCTCATCATCTGAAAGGTCATCCAGATCATCCAAAGTAAGATCTGTATCTTCATCATCAACCAAACTATCTTCAGCCTCATCCTCTAAAGTATGATGCACTGATGCTTCACTTAAGGCCTCTTCAGTTAGCGACGCAAACTCACCTCCGGAGACAATCAGATCAGGCTCTGGTGAAGCCGCTTCCTCTTCAAGCTCACCAAGGTCATCTTCAAGCTCACCCAAATCATCCTCAAGCTCACCCAGATCATCTGCGGCATCAGCTTCTAAAGCGTTAAGGTCATCTGATGCCTCGACTTCCATATTCACATCAGCAAGATCATCATCCAGATCTTCTGTCGTATCCACATCATCCTCTAATTCGCCTAAGTCATCTAACTCCGCAGCCTCATCATCTTCGGCAGCTGGCTCGCCTTCGTCTAAATCTTCATCATCAGAGAGGTCAAGCGAAAGATCATCATCTAAAGCATCCTCTTCAATATCATCAACGGCATCCAATAAAGCACCCAGATCATCATCAACCGGATCCTCTTGAACATCATCAACAGCTGACATCTGATCTTCGGCTGCTTCTAAAGCAGCTTCAAGGTCATCACCCTCATCGATGGCTAAGACATCAGTTTCAGAATCTGACACATCTTTATCACCTAGGTCATCTTCCAGATCCCCTAAATCATCGTCATCTAAAGCCACATCTTCTTGCGTCAGATCATCACCCAGATCCAAATCACCCAACTCATCAAGATCACCCAGATCATCATCAGTAGTGGCTAGTTCTTCTTCAGGCTCATCGCCTAGGTTTTCCAAATCAACATCAGCAAGAAGATTTTCTGTATCGTCCAACCCTTCCATAGTGTCATCTTCCAGGATATCACTATCCAAATCAGCTACAGCTTCTATGGCAGCATCCAAGTTCTCTTCATCGCTTTGGGGTTGTGCCACGTCTTCACTCTCAAGTTCCAGGTCATCTAAATCCGAATCTTCTAAAAGATCATTCCCATCCATTTCAAGGCCATCATCTTCGAAAATATCATCACCCAAATCATCCAAGCCGCCGATATCACCTAAAAGATCTTCGCCATCATCTAGCGGTTCATCTTCAAGAAGCTCTTTAACTTCACTGATATCATCTTGATCTAAAACTGATTGTGGTTCATCCGGCATTGCTTCTAAATCATCTGAGAGATCCAGATCATCTAAGCCATCCATCTCCAGGTCATCCAAAAGTTCATCACCCTCAATATCCGTCTGCGGGTCCTCGTCTAAGAGGTCATCGCCTAAAGTAAGGTCTGCATCCAAATCAAGTTCATCATCTAAAACCAATTCATCTTCCAAAAGCTCATCATCTAAAGAGACTGTTTCCATTGATTCACTGCTATCGCCTTGAGCTGTTTCAGCATCATCAAGGTCATCTTCCAAAGAGAGAGCATCAAGAGCATCATCTTCATCAAGCGTTAGATCATCACCCTCATCTTCAGGATTGTTGATATTAAGCAGAATCTCAACCAAATCTGTAGGTAAAAAGGGTTTTTCAAGTACCATAGCAAATCCTTCCGGTTTGTCACTGCCGCGATCAGCAATCAAAACGGATTTGGCACATTGGGCTTTTGAGGTAATTTTATCATAGGCCTCAGGAGTGTAAAACTCTTTATCAAGCAAGAGAAGGTCAAACTCCTCTTGAGGTACTGCTTTGATACTATCAATAACTTGTAATTCGTCCCCTGTCTTTTGAGCACTTAATGTTACCAGCTTTCCAACGACGGGACTACTATTAATTAATAATATATGCATTTACCTGACTCCTATAGTATAATCGAAGATACACAATGATAGATTGTATCCAAAAAAGAGTCATTTGACTATTAAGTTGAAGAAATTGCCATGAAAGCTCTTCTGATCGTTATCTTTTTTACCCTAAACCTTTATGCAGGACCTAAAATAGAGACATTGGTCTTACCTGAAGATAGCAATACTTTTATCTATTTTTTACAAAAAAAATTGAGCCAAAAGCATCAAACTTTTAGTATTGTAAGCCCAATGTTCAACCTCCCACAACTTGTTAATACCATAAGACACAACAGACGTTCCCGGTTTGAAATCTATATCAATCAAACATCAAACTATCCAAACAGCATCAAAAAATTAGCCCTGTACCGACAAGTCGCTATCTATGTTTGTAAAGATATCAAAGGGACGTTCATCTCCCTTCCAAAAAAGCAGATCAATGTCCCTGTCGCTTTAAGCTCTCACACACTGACAACTCAACATGCCAAACTTAAGATTGTTAGCCAATCGGCTGAATTAGGTACGTTTCCACAAGCATGTATTGCCTATTAAAAAAAGGTTTTCAAACTGTTAAAGGCATCTACAAACTGCTCTTGAAAAACCACCATCATAGAGGTCAATACTGCCATTAAAACGGCAAAAGCGACGCCGATTTTTATCGGAAATCCAATAACCAGAAGGTTAAATTGCGGCATTGTTTTCATGAGCATCCCAAAGATAATATCCACTAAAAGCGACAAAGCTAAAATGGGAAAAGCGATGGTAAATCCCAATAAAAAAAGCAGACCAAACTCATGCAAAATATGGGCAACCAATGAACCGTCAGGGTAGTAGCTTCCAAGCTTAATACTGTGCAGTGATTGATACATAAACTCTATCATCCAGTGATGGGCATCAATGGCTAAGAGTATCATCAAAGCAATCAATGAAAGAAAAGAGCTCATTAAGGGTGTCGAGGTCTGCGTCACGGGGTCCATGACACTAGCCATGGTAAAACCCATAATAAAAGATATCTGTTCACCGGCATACGCAACCATAGCCATCACTATTTGAAGAATAAGCCCCACTAATATCGCTAAAAATATCTCACTTAAGATCATCAAAACCAAGGGGATAAACCCTTGCGGAAGCGTCAATGGTGGGATGACTGAATAGAACATAATTGTAAAATAAAAGGCTAAAAGGACCTTAACCCGTGCGGGAATCGTCAGGTGACTAAAGATGGGTAAAAAGACTAAAAGGGCTGAAAAACGGATATAAAGCAAAAAAAAGTTAACTACATACTCTTCTTTAAACAGAGAGACAAAATCCATCTATCTACGCTATGCGTGCTAACTTTTGATCAGCTAAGCGGTACTGTTTTTTACAACGACTTGCCAATCGTGTATCATGGGTTACCATGACTAAACAGGCACTATTTTGCTCGATATACTCTTGCAAAATATCCATCACTTCAAAAGCCGTCTCCTCATCCAGATTACCTGTTGGTTCATCAGCAAAGATGATCTTGGGCTTTTTGGTCAAAACACGTGCAATAGAGATACGTTGCTGCTGACCACCCGAAAGTTCTGTTACCTTCTTGTTCATCAGATCAGCGACACCCAATCGCCGAAGTAAAGTCTCATCAATGGTCGTATTAGAAAGCAAAGCGGCTACTTCGAGGTTTTCAACCGCCGTAAAACCTCTAAAGAGATAGTGCTGCTGAAAGATAATACCGAGATCCTCTCTGCGAAGTTTGAGCATACTATTTTGACTCATACTATAGATATCCTTACCACCGATCTCAACACTGCCTTCTAAAGGCTTTAGAAGGGTCGAAAGAGCATGCATAAGCGTTGACTTTCCACTACCCGAAACCCCAATGATCGCCATCGACTCTTTAGGAGCCAAATCAAAACTGACATCAGAAAAAAGAGGATAATCAAAAGTATGAGAAAGATTTAAAGCTTTGAGCAT
>JBFHUP010000111.1:0-6015 GCA_041589975.1 Sulfurimonadaceae bacterium
AATACCTATTATACACACTACTGTGCCAACACCCATCGAGGAGCCCATGACCTGGGGAATAAGGCAACACAAGAGTTTGAGCATGCCCGAACCAATATTGCCGCCTTTATGGGTGCCCAATCCAATGAGATCATTTTTACCCGAGGTGCAACGGAAGCGATCAATCTTGTAGCCTCATCTTTTGTATCTGGCAACTTTGGAACAGTTCTACTCTCTCATTTGGAGCATCACTCCAATATCCTTCCCTGGCAACTGCATGGTTTACACCTGGAACTCATACCTATGGATAAAGAACTTAATATTGATCTGCAAGGCTATGAAGAGCTTCTTAAAAAGCACCCTAACAGTTTTGTAGCCATTACCCATATTGCCAACAGTTTTGGTATTATTCATCCCGTTAAGCAGATGATAGAGTTGGCTCATCAGTATGAATGCACTGTTCTGGTTGATGGGGCACAGGCTCTTGCCCACTTGCCCATTGATGTCAAAGAACTGGATGCTGATTTTTATGCCATTTCAGCTCACAAAGCCTACGGTCCGACCGGAATCGGAGCACTCTATGGGAAATATGAACATCTACAAAATATGCCTCCCTATCAAGGGGGCGGAAGTATGATTAAGGATGTTCAGCTTTTAGAGTCTACTTTTTTAGATCCCCCTTTACGCTTTGAAGCGGGTACGCAAGCCATAGCTGAAGCCATAGGCTTTTCTAAGGCCGTGGATTATCTTAAAGAACTGGAAGATATACAAGAGCATGACGCCATGCTGATTCATTATGCCAAAGATGCATTGCAAGAGCTTAAAGGCGTCAAACTCTATACCGATGCTTCAAATGTCAGCGGCAATATCAGTTTTACACTTGAAAATATTCATCACAACGATATCTCCATACTTTTAAGCAAACAAAATATCATGCTTCGTACGGGTCATCACTGTGCTTTACCGATTATGCGGGAACTTGGTATTGAAGGAACGATTCGTTTAAGTTTTGCGGCCTATACGACCCAAGAGGAGATCGATCTAACCATTACAGCACTGCATAAAGCTATAAAGATGCTCTCATGACTATTCAACAGGAGATCCAGACACTGCTTTCGGAGTTTGAACTCTTTGATGATGTGATGGATAAATATGAATACATCATTGAACTGGGTAAAAGCCTTAAAGGACTTGAAGCACGTTATAAAACGGATATCTATAAAGTACAAGGGTGCCAATCACAAGTCTGGCTTCATGCCTTTATTGAAGATGGTCTTGTGACGATACAAGCAGATGGCGATGCTTTAATCGCTAAAGGTTTAGTAGCTATTTTAATGCGTATCTATTCCCAAAAAAGTGCCCAAGAGATCCTAAAAAGCAATCCTGATGATCTTGCACTCTTAGGACTCAGTGAAATCATCTCTGCCGGACGTCAAAATGGCATAGCTTCCATGCTTAGAATGATCTATCTATTTGCCAAGGAGCATAGCGATGAAAAGTAAAGAAGCGGTCAAAGAGGAGATTATCCAATATCTTCGACAAATTTATGATCCTGAAATCCCTGTCAATATCTACGATCTGGGGCTCATTTATAATATCAGTTTAGATGAGATTGAAGAGGGATTTTTTTGTATGATTCAAATGACACTCACATCTCCTGCCTGTCCGGTAGCAGAAAACCTTGTCGAACAGGTATACAATGTCATATATATTGTGGAAGAGATTCAAAAAGTGGGTGTTGATCTGGTTTTTGAACCCCCATGGGATCCTAAAACGATGATAAGTTACGAAGTACAGTTAGAGCTTGGTTTACTTTAGTCGTACTGCTTAAATTTTTTACTGTTGATATCTTTTAGAATAATGGCGGCACTATGATCTAGATCCTTAGCCAATGATCCGGTTCGATTGGCAACATCTAAAGCATTTTGGGTACTTCCATTCATCGCATCGATATAATCATTAAAACTTTCGAGTTTTGTTGATTGCTTCTCAAGTCCATCGATAATATAAGAGATAGATTGTACCAGTGTATTGATACTAATGTTGATCTCTTGTAGAGACTTCTGAGTTCTCTCAGCCAACTTTCGAACTTCATCGGCAACGACTGCAAAACCCCGTCCATGTTCACCCGCTCTGGCTGCCTCAATCGCAGCATTAAGTGCCAAAAGGTTGGTTTGATCAGCGATATCTCCAATAATCGTAATGACATTTTTAATATCTTCTGATTGAGAACCGATTCCTCCTGCTTCTATAACCATATCTGCAATACTTGCCGTAATTTCGTGTGTAGCATCAGCAGTTTTTTGTGTACTTTCTGACTGCTGATTGGCCGAATCGATCAACTCTGATACAAAATTATTTAAAGAGTCTGACTTCTCTTGAAGATCTTTGGCATCACGGGCATTTTTGACCAACATCTTGGAGATATCTTCACCCAGTTCATAGATCATATCATCAATTTTTGAATCACAATCGGGACATCCCTGTGTAAAGTCCATGTTGCCATAAGCGTGAAGTGTTCGCTCAATACTGGTCATATCTGTTCCGACATTGGCTTGCAAATTATCCAGCATCTGATTAAACACTTCTTTCAGTTCTATGATAGCCGGATTGTTTGACATAATAGTGATACGCTTGGTGATATCACCTGCTTGAACGGCTTTGGTCACATTGGTCATATTGTGAACCAGTTCATTATCCTCATCTACACTTTTATGTACCTCTTCGATACTCTTATTGATAGCCGACTTCAACACTCCGATTTCATCACGAGAACAGTCATGAAAGAGATCCACATTATCTGCTTTACGGGCAACAAATGCGGTAAAATCTTCAATGCCGCTGAGAAACTGTTTTAACTCTTTTGCGAGATAACTATGAAGTAATAGATATAAAGCAACCAAACCGGCAAGTTCTATACCAAGCAGTATAAACAGCACCGTTGCTGATTGATCATCCATATTTAAGACGACTACCACTATACTGGCTGCAAAGGCAATCAGTAAAGGTAGAATAACTTTGACTTTTAATGAAAGATTACGAAAAAACATCTCGATCCCTTGAATGTAAACTACTGCTTGATGCACAACAAACAGTCTTTATAATAACTACCTATATATCGGCAATTCTTAAAATTACTTCGATTTTAACACACTTTCAGCATCTTGAGTAACTTTAGGTAGCACTATCTCAAAAAGCACACCTATCTGTTCATTACGACACACTATTTTCCCTCCGTTCTTTTGTATCAGGGTTTGAGCAATATATAATCCCAAACCTACACCATTTTTACTCTCCTTCGTAGAGAAGTAGGGATCAAAGAGGCGTTCTAAATCATTTGTATCAATCGGACCGCTGTTACTCAAAATAGTAATCATTGCTTGATCATCAGACTCTAAAAGTGTCAGATCTATGTATGCACCCTCTGTTTTTTGTTTTACAAACTGATCATAGGCGTTATCCAAAATGGTAGCAATCACTATTTTAACCTCTGTTTCACAAATATCAGCCGCAAGGTCGTTCATAAGATAAATATTCTTTTTGACATTATACTCTTGACCACTGTAGCGATACTCTTTGACACTCTCTTTGATCACTTTACTTAAAGAGGTTAGTTTTTTTGCTCCCTCTTCAAAATAGATCGATGTAAACACATTTAAAATATGAGACAGCTCTGTTGTTTGTTCTGTAATGTTTTCCAATGCCAGAGTAAGTTCATTAGGATCATAAGCATCACCCATCTCCATGGAGAGTTGCAAACCTCCAACCACCGATCCTATGGCAGCAAGAGGCTGACGCCATTGATGTGCTATCATTGAGACCATATTGCCCAAAAGTTGGGTACGTTTTTCATGATAGATCTGCATTTGATACTCTTTAGCTGCAACATTTAAAACATTATTGGTATGAGCCATCAGTGTAATTGCCACAATGCCCACACCTATAGCGATCGCTATACTCCATGGTATGCCTTGCTTGATAAAAACATCAATATACAAAAGATAGACGATAAAATAGACAAAGTACCAAAACCAGCGTTCATGGGCACTTTGAATAAAAAGAACCATCATAAAAAGCGTCATTACGTAAGCTGCAAGGCTTAAGATCAATATGTTGCCAATATACAATCCCGGTATCATTACCATCAATGAGAGGATAATAACACTTCTGCTTATAATGCCATAGGCATTTTTATTTTGTTTCAAAACGATCAAGGAAAAGAGCAAGACCAGACTCAAAAGTGCATCAAGAAGTGCCTGCTGCATCTCCGACTGAGAATATCTTACAACCGCAGCCAAAATGACAATAACCGCCATTAATAAAAGGACATAAATAAGTGCCTTAAAACGAATTTTGAGTTCTATCTCATGCGATTCAAACTGCGGCATAAAATAGTTATCTAACATCATCATACATCCTATTTGCTTTTTTCTAAACTCTCAAGGTACTCCTCAAGCTTGACCAACTCTTTTTGCTCTTTATTAAGCTTATCTTGATTGAGGGTTTTTAAATAGTATCGTAAAAAGGTCAACGTCGAATACTCGCCATCTATTTGTGCCGAATGTAAAAATTCTCTTATCGTACGGGACTGTTCCGCATGTCTCCATATCAACTGATCGAACTCATAAGCTCTATAGTTTAAAATCCCGCGTAAGGTCTCCATATACTTTCCGCCTACTTTCATCAGTTTAGACAAAAATTCACTCAGAAATCTTTGGGTATAAATGGCTTTGAGATCCTCCATGGAACTCAGTTCCTCATAGATCTGTGCATTTTCATGGATCGTATCCACATAATAGCGTCGTAAACTCTTCAGCTCTTTTTCCAAAGCCTGTCGTTCTTCAAGTTGATCCAAAGGAATCAATTTAAGTTCCTCCTCTTTAGCTTGAATATCAGGGAAAAGCGACTCTTCCATTTTACTTAAGATAGAGATGCGGTTAAGGCACTGTTCGTTATAACGGATAAATTGAAGGTATTCAGGCTGCGAACGTAAAAATATCATCTCAAAAGCCAGTTTCGGTGCATCCAGACGTGATTCCAAAGTTCGATACGCCTTTTGCAACTGCCGAATATCCTCTAAGATTTTTTTCACATCTGCATGATTATGCAGGGTTGCATCCAAGCCTTTTAAATCATTATAGGCTGTCATTAAAAAACGTTCCACTCTAAAAAAATCTAGCTGCTTGGAGGTATTTAAAACCTCAGGAGGTTTTCCGATAAATGATTCTATGGGCTTAAAATAGTTCTGAATTGTTTCGGAAACTGAAAATGTGGGCTGCTGTCCCGATACAGAGTTCGTAGCACTCTTTTGAGAGGTTTGCGTTGTGTCCGTCTGTTGTTTAGGAGCTTGCGGCTGGGCCTTTAACTCAACCGAATCGAGTTCATTTTCAAAAGAGAGAGCTTTAATAGCAACTAACTGCCCTTTTTCAATACGACAATCCACTACCTTGCCCGCCGAAGGCATGACATCAAAATCTTCCCAAAGATCAGCAGAAAAAGTCAACTTTTCCTGAGACCTTAAAATCAGTTTTCCCTGACCTGTATGGGGATTATAGTAAAGAATGCGTCCATCCATAAAGGCCTCCCTAAAATAACTATTTATTATAGTAACATAATCTCAACACACTGTGGTCTTAAACCTCTACTTTACATCCTTTAATAGCTTACAAGAAGCTCTGAAGGGTTAAGGTAAAAGATCTTTTTCCATCCCTGTGTACTTAAATCCCACCGCCAGATATAAGGCAGGAGTGAAACAATGGCATAATGCACATGGGGTGCTTTACCTCTGGCATTGCCGCTACTGCCTACTTCACCGATAGGCTCTCCGGCTTTGACAAAATCACCTAAGGCTACATCCTGTTTATGCAAATGGGCATAATAGTGTATCCGCCACTTTGGACCTAAAACAGCGATAACTTTGCCCCCTATGCCTAAAGTTCCTTTATACACAACGAAGCCGTCTGTTGTTGCAAGCAGTGGTGTTCCTGTAGCCGCAAAGATATCGATCCCCTTATGCACACCTGATACGCCCCAAGG
>JBFHUP010000112.1:0-5999 GCA_041589975.1 Sulfurimonadaceae bacterium
AGATGAGCCACTTCATAGCCTTCATATTTTTTAGTATTAACGGCATCCATATAGTAAGAACTTAGACTCTGCACCTCTGCCATCACTTTAAGACCATTAACGCTTTGAGAGTCCATGATAAGCTGGGCACTGGCAATAGTACGCGGAGCAGCTTCCATATCATTTCCCGTGATTGAAGTAATTGTGCTTCCATTGTTGATATCAGCAATATCTGGCGTATCACTACCAAAAACATGTCTGCTATATGAATGGGACAGTTTACTACTCCAAGTATCGTTGAACTTATTTTTCAAAGTCGTCTCAATACCATAATGATGCGTAACATCAGCATTGTAATAACCACTACCATCTGTGTATCCCGTAATCGTATCATCAATACCCATATAATAAACAGCCACTTTCAGTGCATGTTCTTTGCCCTTATGTTTATATCCAATCTCATAAGTGTTTGTCGTCTCTGGCTTTAAACTAAACTCACCCGTAACCTTATCACTTAACTCATATAGACGGGATGCTTGAGGAATGCGAAATCCGTTAGCATATCTGAAATATAACAATTTATCAGCAGAAGCTTTGTACGCCAATGAAAGCTTTGGACTCAGGTGATTAAAGCTATCTTTTCTATCACCTACTCTGACATATCCCGAGGTACCATACTCGCCTGTCGCTGTATTGTTAGTCAATTCAAAGCTATTATAGTCATAACGCAATCCTGCTGTTGCTATGAACTTTTCGCTCATCTTGACTCTTGTTTGGATATAAGGTGCCAATGCTACATAATTGACATCATAATCATAAATCGTACCAGCAGCAACATCTTTATCCCACGGTGCAGTTTTATTATAATCAAATCCTTGCGTAGCCAATCTTGACGATTGCGTATACTCAGTATCTAGCCCGACGATAACTTTACCCCATTTTTTTTCAAAGGTCGTCTTATTCATAATTCCTAAACTATTGGCCGTAGTATCATTTTGAGGCTTGCTGTTTTTCCAAGTTGCCGTATACTGATTACCATTCATCCGAGCATAAAAAATAGTATCAATTTCGATATCATCGTAAGAGAGGTTTGTCCATTGTGTGCTTAATCGAGCAAAATCCAAGGTTCTTTGTGCATCCACCTTACTAAGATCTAGATCACCTAAAGATGTTGTTTGGTTATATAATGCATCAAGTCCTATAAGGTCTCCTGTCTGTTCAGCATCACTTCTGTTAGCCGTAAAAATTGTCTTCAAACTGTTATTGTTGTTGAGTATTTTATCGCTTCTAAATGTCAATTCACTTCTATCAAATGCCGAATGGGCTTTCCATCCATCTTTATGTGCATGACTTGCACCGATAAAATAAGTACCGTCTTCCGTTTTACCGCCTTTTTTAATACCCAGCATTCCATAACCATAACTACCGCCTCGAGTGTCGATCTCGGTGCCTTGGAAATCTTTTGAAGAAGGTGTCAATACATTGACCGTTCCAGCTATCGCATCAGAACCATACAAAGCGGTACCTGCACCTTTTAAAACCTCTGCGTCACCTGCAGTTGAGAAGTTTGTAAAAGACATTGCATTATGATTAAAAAACCCTGATGACTGTACAGGAATACCATCTTGCAGATATAAAAAACGTGGTGCTGTGGTGATAGGCGTTCGGATACTCAACATATGTCCTAAACCCGAGGTAGTCTGTGTCACATGAACACCTGCAATATTATTTAGCAGATCTTTTTGCACCACTGTTGTATCTACGTTCTCTTTCGATGCCTTAAGTACTGAGGCTTGTAGGTCAGTACTATTTGTTTCACTGCGTGTTGCCGTAACGGTCACATCCCCAAGGTCGATGTTTTCTGCCATCAAAGTAGAAGCTGCTAATACATAAGCCATTAAAAAACGTTTTTTCATTCTATCTTCCTTATAAAAAAGGAAAAGTATAGTCAAGGAGTGTTAATTTTTTGTTAATACTCTAAAGCCTATTTAACAGTAATACAGAAGCCTTTGAATGCATTAACACAAAATTAACACTACTTTTTTATACTTGTATTACATTATAGAGGAGTTGCTTTCTTGCGTAGAGATGATCTTATAGCTTTCGGTACTACTTTTAGCCTCTTTGCTGTGGCATCTTTTGCAGTGATCTCCTTTTCGGGTTTCATCTCAAGTGAACTCTCTTGCATAGAGCGTTGCAAGATCGATCTGCAAGCTTGCACCATGAAAACCTGTATCAAAACTCAGGAGATCAAGGCTGTCAAAAAAAGCGTAAAAAAACCCATAAAACAGGAAAAAATTCTTAAAAAAGAGCCGAAACCACTCAAAAAAGAGAAAGTTTTAGCTAAAAATCCTACTTTTAAAGAACCGGTTAAAGAAGAAAAAGCAGTACAGAAAGTAGAAAAAGCGTTAGAAAATAAAGAGGAGATCGTTGCACAGCAAGCTGTCGAAAAGACGATGGAGGCTCAAAGCAAAAAACTGACAGTCTCAGCATCTGTCATAGATGAACGAACAAGATTCTTTACCCGAATCAAAGAGGAGATCAACAGCCATAAACGCTACCCTCGCATAGCTTTACGCCGCAGCATCGAAGGGGAAGTTAAAGTAAACTTTACAATTTTTGCGGATGGGTCAATCAAGATCAATGAACTTAAGGGGCATAGATTTTTTAAAGAAAACTCCCAGGAAGCCCTTATGGAGACCTTTCCGATAACCATTCCCAAAGAACTCAAACTCACGTTTCCACTTAACCTCAGCGTCGATATCCGCTACTATCTCTCATAACGGCAGACTTATCGACTAAAACGTTGAATATAGCTATGTACCTTTTGAAGATCTTCATGTTCAATCTCATGAGAAAACTTTTCAAGCAATGTATCATCTAAGTTGAAATGACTCCAATAGAGCAACCACTGGGCTTTATTTGCCTTTCCTGAAAGCTTATAAGCTTTATAGGCCTTAATATAAACACCGGCCAACACCTCTGATGCCGATCCGTTTTCCGGAATACGAGGGATTTTGAGCTTCTGATTAGGATAGATTCTATCGACATCTTTAATAATATGCGAGTTGCTGGCAAAGATAAGCGGCCAATATCTACTCTGCCCATAAAGTTGTTTGGATAGTTTATAAAGATTATCTCCTGGGGCTATCATATAGTGATAATAAGGCTCTTTAAGCAACACTTTTTTCTTCTCCATCTTTACAAAGCTTTTATACCAGAGGGTCTGTTTTTTCTCTTTTTTAGCTACTTCGCTTTGCGGACCAGGACCAAAAAAAGAGGCTACCGTCACGATACAAAGCAGCAAGAGTAAAGCATAAAGATATTTTTTACTTTTATTGCTATTATAGAATGTTACCCCTTTTTGAAAGAGCGATGCCAGAAGCTTTGGTTGTGGTTTTGTCATCATATCTTTTTTAATCTGCTTGATCTGCTTATGTCGCTTGGCTGCTTCTTCTTTATGTTTTAATGCCAAGAGCTCATCAGCGTGCTTCTCTAAAGGGTCATTTTTTTCTGTTATTAATTTTTTTACTATTTTTGCTTCTTTTTGTTTTTCTGCGGCAATAATCCTCTCTTTGAGTAAACGCGTTGCCTCCAATCTCTGTTTTTGACGCTTCAGTGCCTCTATCTGACGCTTTTTCTCTTGTGCTTTACGATGCTCGTAAGCCTTTTTCTTAATCTCTTTGACTCTTTTAATCCTTGAAGCAATAAGTGCTTTCTCTGCTCTTCTTTTTTGCTGTAAGGCCAGACGTTTTCGCTCAATCCGCTCTTTTTTTAATGATAAAGCCCGTGCTTTGGCTAAAGCCACGACGCTGCGTATCTTCGCAAGTTCCTCCTTGACCCTGCGTCTTTGCTCCTCCAGCTCTTTAGTGATGCGTTCATGTTCGTTAAAGTCTTTATGTTTTTTAATCTCATACCAAAGCGGATGAAAACTCCCAAAGCCTTCAACATCAACCCACAGCCCACACTCAGTATTAACACGTATCTGAACAAAGAGTTCAAACACCATCGGTTCCAAAACCTCAGGCTCGATGTTTGTTCGTTTGCAAAGCTCTGACACAAAAGCAGCATAGTCAATTTTTTGATACATCATCTACCCATTTATTTGCCTCTTCCTTGACCCTTGATGTTGGGTGAAAAAAGATAGAAAGATTGTTGCACGCCAGCTCACCTTTCTCATTGGGAAGCTCTTTGTTAGCACCCTTACGACGATGGGCTCCCAGTGAGCCAATGCCTTCGATCGTCAAACCCTGATCCACTGCGACCATCTCTGATAAAAGCTCAAAAGTTGCATCCACAACCTTGCTGCAAAGCTTTGAATCACGCTCTGCATTTTCCAAAGATTTTTTCAAAACTGTTTTATTCATGATACCGCCTAAAAATAGATTGTGAAACAATTCTATGGCACTCAAAACAAGACCAAAGATAAAGTTTACTATAATATTGAAAATTATCATACATTGATTGAACTGCCAAACTCTTTGGCGTCTGAAAATGTCTCTGGAGACACTGCATGGAAAACTTCTTTGCCAAACGTATTATCCCCTGTCTGGATGTCCAAGATGGACGCGTTGTCAAGGGTGTCAATTTTGTCGGACTTCGTGATGCCGGAGATCCGGTTGAAGTAGCCAAACGCTACAACGAAGAGGGAGCAGATGAGATCACCTTTTTAGACATTGGAGCCTCGCATGAAGGACGCGATACTATTGTGGATGTGGTTAAGAAAGTTGCCGAAGAAGTTTTTATCCCCCTAACGGTTGGTGGAGGCATTAGGAAGCTTGAGGACATATATTCACTCCTTACTGTGGGTTGCGACAAAGTCTCCGTAAACTCCGCTGCGATTAAAAGACCGGAACTGATTAATGAGGGTGCCAAGCGTTTTGGATCCCAATGTATTGTCACGGCCATTGATGTTAAAAAGACGGGAAATCAGTGGAATGTTTATCTCAATGGCGGACGGGTTGATACAGGGCTCAATGCTTTAGAGTGGGCCAAAGAAGTGGTCGATAGAGGGGCAGGTGAAATCCTGCTCACATCTATGGATGCAGATGGTACCAAAGCCGGTTTTGATCTTGATATTACCGCTCAAATCAGCCGATCGGTTAACGTACCTGTTATCGCTTCGGGAGGAGCTGGAACGATGGAACATATCAAGGATGCTTTTTTAGAAGGCGGAGCCGATGCGGCACTGGCTGCAAGTATCTTTCACTTCAAAGAAATCGACATCATGGATCTGAAGCGTTATTTGGATTCCCAAAGAATCCCGGTTCGCCTCTAAAAGCTCTTAAAAAGCTTTTTTTCTTTCCCTCTCTGCCTGTAAAAAAACACCTCTGTTTCTCACACATCTGATCCCGCAACACGTAACTTATACAAAAAATTCCCTCACTTTTTTTGCTAGATTGACCTAATTTTTTATCAAAAATGTTATACTCGGAGAAATAAAATTTGAGGCAAGCAGATGCAGCAGACAAGCTCATGGGTTGAACAACAAATGTATCAACAATATGTCAAAGCTGATAAAACGATGTTGCAACTGCTGGCTGCACAATGGCTCATCGCATCCTCCTTATCCGCCATGAGTTACCATACCTATATCTTTGGTTTTATAAGCGGAGGCATCATCTTTCTTATTCCTTTGCTGCTTTTTAAAAAGCATAAGGGCACTCGCTTTTACCGCAACATCATTGCCTTATGTATGATGAGTTTTTCTACCATCTATATTCAGCAGCACTTAGGTCGCATCGAAATGCACTTTCATGTCTTTGTAATGATGGCCTTTTTATCCTACTATAATGATTACACGGCCATTGTCACGGCGACAGTTCACACTTTGGTCTATCATATACTCTTTACCTATTTACAGATACACAGCGTGACCATAGGTGATATGCCTTTGGTCGTTTACAACTATGGATGCGGATGGGATATCACATTTTTACACGCCTTTTTTGCTGTTTCTGAAGGCATCGTCGTGGGCCTGATGACCGTACAGCAATTTAAAAACCGCTACAACCTCTTAA